>JAYPUG010000001.1:0-13857 GCA_038133965.1 Rhodospirillaceae bacterium
TGCGGCCAGCAGAGATGAGATCAGAGAGTCGGGCCACGAACGAATTCTACGGATGGATCAGTGGCGGAAGTGCCGTTCACCCGTGAAGACCATGGCGATACCGGCTTCGTCGGCGGCGGCGATCACTTCGTCGTCGCGCACCGACCCGCCGGGCTGGATCACGGCGGTCGCGCCCGCCTCGACGGTGGTCAACAACCCGTCGGGGAACGGGAAGAATGCGTCGGACGCCGCGACGGAGCCGGCCGTCAGAGGTTCGGTCTCGCCGGCCGCTTCGGCCGCCTCGCGGGACTTGTGCATGGCGATCCGCGCGGCATCGACCCGGCTCATCTGGCCCGCGCCGATGCCGACGGTGGCGCCGTCCCGGGCATAGACGATGGTGTTCGACTTCACATGCTTGCCCACCGTGAAGGCGAACAGCATGTCGGCGATCTCCTGTTCGCTCGGCTTGCGCTTCGTCACGATCTTCAGGTCGTCCGCCGTGATGTGGCCGGCGTCCCGGTCCTGCAGCAGGAAACCGCCGGCCAGCGGTTTGACGTAGCGGCCCGCCGCGCGCGGGTCGGGCATCGCGCCCGTCAGCAGCAGGCGCAGGTTCTCCTTGCCCGCGAAGACGCGGCGCGCGTCGGCGTCCGCGTCGGGGGCGATCACCACCTCGGTGAAGATCTCGGTGACCGCTTCGGCCAGCGCGCCGTCGATGGTGCGGTTTGCCGCGACGATCCCCCCGAAGGCGCTTACCGGGTCGCACTTCCGCGCGGCCCGGTAGGTCGCGACAAGGTCGGCGCCGGTCGCCACGCCACACGGGTTGGCGTGCTTGATGATCGCAATCGCCGGGTCGTCGAATTCCGCGACCAGTTCGAAGGCCGCGTCGGCGTCGCCCAGATTGTTGTAGCTGAGCTCCTTGCCCTGGATCTGCTCCGCCAGCGCCACGCCGGGGCGCGTCGCGCCGCCGATATAGAGTGCGGCCTGCTGGTGCGGGTTCTCGCCGTAGCGCAGCACGCTGGCGCGGCGGCCCGATGTGACGTGGGTTTCGGCAAAGCCGTCGCCCAGCTCGCCCGACAGCCAGGCGGTAATCGCGCCGTCATAGGCCGCCGTACGCGCGTAGGCCTTGGCCGCGAGGCGCCGCCGCAGGTCGGCCGGAAGCGCACCGCCGTTCTCGTCGAGTGCGGCGATCACCGCGTCATAGTCGGAGGGGTCGGTGATCACCGCGACGAAGGCGTGGTTCTTGGCCGCCGCACGGATCATGGCCGGGCCCCCGATATCGATGTTCTCGACGCAGTCGTCGTAACCGGCCCCCGATGCGACCGTTGCCTCGAAGGGGTAGAGATTGATCACGATCAGGTCGATTCCGCCGATCCCGTGGGCCTCCATGGCCGCGCGGTCCTCGTCGTTGTCGCGACGCGCGAGAATGCCGCCGTGGATCTTCGGGTGCAGCGTCTTGACCCGGCCGTCCATGATCTCGGGAAAGCCGGTATGGTCGGCCACCTCGGTCACGGGCACGCCCGCCTCGGAGAGCGCGCGGGCCGAACCCCCGGTGGAGAGAATCTCGACCTTGTGGCGGGCCAGCGCCTCGCCAAGTTCGGTCAGCCGGGTCTTGTCGGATACGGAGATGATGGCGCGTGCGATCGTCGCGTCTTTTTCGTTTGGCACCGGTGCAAAGTTCCTTCGTGAAAAGCGGTTGGGGGTACGGTTCCGGGCTAGGGAAGGTCGTTATTTGGCTGCCGCCGCGCTGCCGGGCGTGTCCGAGCGGAACTCGGGCACAAGATGGGACAGCAGGGACTGGCAGGCCGCGTTGTCGTTGTTGCGGGCGGCCGTGCAGATTTCGTCGATGGCGCGCTCAAGCACCTCGCGGTCCGCGACGCGCGGTGTGGCCAGGCGGATCGCGTCGTTGCCCGTCGGCGTCAGGCTCTCGGCGTCGTGGAAGAGCTCTTCGTGGAGTTTCTCGCCCGGCCGCAGCCCGACGATCTCGACCGCCACGTCGTCGTGGGGCCGCTTGCCCGCAAGCCGGATCATCTGCTCGGCCAGGTCCATGATCCGGACCGGCTCGCCCATGTCGAGGACGAAGATCCCGCCCTCGGCAGCGTCGTCGGCCGCGCCCAGTGTCGAGGCCTGGAGGACCAGTTCGACGGCTTCCCGCGTGGTCATGAAGTATCGGGTGATGTCGGGGTGGGTGACCTTCAGCGGACCGCCGGCGGCGAGCTGGCGTTCGAACAGCGGGACCACCGAACCTGTCGAGCCGAGCACGTTCCCGAAGCGCACGGTGATGAAGCGGCAGCCGCCGGCCTCGCCCGCCCGGTCGAGCGCCTGGCAGTAGCTCTCGGCCACCCGCTTGGTCGCGCCCATGGCGCTCGACGGATTGACCGCCTTGTCGGTCGAGATCAGTACCATCGCCCGCGCGCCCGTCTCGTTGCTCAGGTCGGCGACGATCCGCGAGCCCGCGATGTTCGTGGCGACCCCTTCCGCGACATGGGCCTCGACGATCGGCACATGCTTGAGCGCGGCGGCATGGAACACGAGTTCGGGACGGTTGTCGGCGAACACCGCGGCCATCGCGCTTTTGTCGCGGACATCGGCAAGCCTGGCTTCACGTGCGACGCCGGGCGCGGCCTCGCCGATTTCGAGGTCGATGGCGTAGAGGTTGAATTCCGAATTGTCCACGAGCACGAGCCGGGACGGCTCGAGCGCCGCGATCTGGCGTGCCAGCTCGCCGCCGATCGTGCCACCGGCTCCGGTGATCAGGACGCACCGCCCTGCTACAAGAGCATGCATGGCTGGCCGGTCGAGCACGGCCTGCGGTCGGCCGAGCAGATCCTCGACGGCCACGGGCTTCACCTCGATGCCCTCACCCAGGCCCGACTGGAACTCGGTCAGGCGCGGCAGGCGGGCCATGGTCATGCCGTTGGCCTCGGCCAGGTCGAGCAGGCGGCGCATGTAGGCCGGATCAAGGCCGCGCTTTGTGACGATGAGGCGTTGAGGTCGTTCGCCGCGCAGCGCCAGCCGCCGCATGACGGCGGGCAGGTCGTCGGGCGTGCCCAGCACCGGGACGTGACGGATCTGGCGCCCGACGCGCCGCCCTTTTTCGTCGAGGACGGCGATCACCCGGTAGGCCGCGCCGGGCTGGCGGCTGAGTTCACGGATGAACGCCTCGGCCTCGTCGCCGGCGCCCACCAGCATGACCGGAACGCCAGGCTTGCCGGTTGCATCGACCGCGAGTTCGAAGTGTCGGTCCTTGAGCAGGCGGTACAGGAACCGTGGGCCGCCGAGAAGCGCCATGAGGACGAACCAGTTGATCACCGGCAGCGAGCGCGGCAGGAACTCGGCGCGTGACGTGACGAACAGAACCGGCACGAAAATCAGAATAACCAGGCTTACCGCCTTGGTGATCTGGATCAGATCGTTCATGGAGGCGTAGCGCCAGATCCCGCGGTACAGCCCCATAGGCCAGAACACGGCCGCGGCGATCAGCGCAAAAAGCGCCGTGCTCTGTGCGATGAACTCGATGGGCATCGTCTCGATCGAGCTGCCCATGCGCAACCACAGCGAAAGCGGCACCGATACCGCCGCCATGAAGATGTCGTGCGCGTAGGCGACTTTTGCTCGACTGATCCGGAAATGAGCACGCATTCGCGAGGTCCCGTTCGATGCCCCGCTTATACCACTGTCCCGCCCCGGGCCAAGTGCCTAGCCCGATTGCGGACGACCGGCCAGCCAGACGAGGAACGACGCTACCAGACCGCAAGCTGCGCCAAGAGCAATCCAGGACACCGACGCCGGCAGTTCCGGGCTTGCTGCGGCAAGAGCGAGCAGGACAAGGACGATGTTTAGAGCGGCGATTGCGCCACTGACATGTGCATGAGACAGGCCCCGCCTTGTGGCCAGTTGGTAGAAGTGTTCGCGGTGGGCCTGCCAGACCCTTTCTCGACGCCACAACCGGCGAAAGAGCGTCAGGGTCGCGTCCGCAAGATAATAGAGCGGCAGAATCGCGGCCGCTTCCCATTCTCCTGTCGCGGCGAGGAGAAGCAGAAGCCAGCCGAGCAGGTATCCGAGCGGCACGCTCCCGACGTCGCCGAGGAAGATCCGTGCCGGGTGCCAGTTCCACACAAGAAATCCTGCGGCGGCGGCTGCCGCCGCGATGGCCTGGCCGTGCCAGGCTGCAATCTCGCCTGCACCCAGAAGGCCGACCCCGGCAATGCCGAGGCCGATGGCCATTGCCTCGACAGCACTGATGCCGTCGATTCCGTCCATGAAGTTGAACAGGTTCACGAACCAGACGAGTCCGACGGCGGCGACGATCGGGTCCATGATTGCGGGCAGCAGGCCCTGGAACACCGGCCCGGGCAGGAGGGCCACACCTGCGGCGGCGGCAGCGAACTGCGTGAACAACCGCGAGAGTGCGCCGAGGTCGCGCAAATCATCGATCCAAGACACCAGGGCCAGCCCGAGCGCAGCCGCTGCTGTGATCCAGGCGGCTGACGTCCCCCATGCCGGAGCCGCCGCTGCAAGAGAAGGTAACGAGACCCATGCCGCGAGAAGCACCGCCACGACACCGATCCCTCCGCCACGGGGGGTCGGGGTTTCGTGCGAACTGCGATCGTTCGGGCGGTCGAGGATTTGGTGGCGCAGCAGATAACGTCGGGTCAGTCCCACGGCGGCCGTCGCGAGGACCGACACGATCGCGAACGTCAGCAGTGCGGTGAGGAGATCAATCATCGCCCGGAGAAGAGGCGTTTTCTGTTTGTGGCCCGGCTGTGGCAACGACGGTAAGTGCGGCGAGGATCCACAGTGCCGCAAGCCACCAGCCCTGCCATATCCCGTAGCTCAGCTCGGCGGTAACGAGTGCGGCGGCCACCGCGGCAAGCGCACCCGCCTTGGCCAGACGGGTGCCCGGCCGCCGCGCGAGCGCCATTATGGCGGCCGCGATCGGAATGAAAACAAAGACGGCACCGGGAAGGCCCAACTCGACCCAGAACTGCAGGGTCGCGTTGTGGGGATGCAGCGGCAGCTTGGTTTCGAACGGGTTGAACGCACGGTCCTGCGCGGCGTTGACCAGCGCGTCTCCGCCCGGAATCGCCCTGGATGCATCCAGGCCCCATCCGTGCAGAGGCCGGTCTAGAACGCGCTCGCCGGTGAAGGACCAAATATCCAGCCGGTGCAGGATCGTCGATTCCGATATGTCCATGCGGTCGAACAGGCTGAAGAGCATGTCGGCGAGAGAGCTTGCGAACGGTGCCGCGAGAAACGCGGCAACTGCGAGCGCGAGGAGAACGTGCATGCCATACCGCGGGCGCCACAGTGCTGCACCAAAAACGATTGCGCCGACGAACAATGCCATGGCCGGACTTGAGGGGTCGAGCAGCAGCAGGAGGACGAGTGCGCAAACCGGGATGACCGCGACTGCAAATGTCGGGAGCCAGCGAACGAACATGACGGCACCGAGCCAAACGAAAATCGCGAGCAGGCTCGCGACCCGGTTCAGGTGCGAGACGGGTGAAAGTCGTTCGGTGCCAACAACCAGATCACCGAGAAACCCGGATGTGGCCAGTTCGATCACGATGATTGCGCATGCAACCGCGAGGCCGGCTGCGAATGCCGCCGCCACGCGTGCCCGGGATGCGGCATCTGCCCGGGTTGCCGCGATGAGCAAGATGCCACCCCCGATCGCGAAGGCCGCCAGATGTATCGCCTTTGCGAGGCTGTGCGCCGGCACGGCGGACCACACGGCGCTCAATGCGCCCCACAGAATGACGGCAATGCCGCAGCCAACCGAGATTGCAACGGCTCTCGGGATATTCGGCATGTGCTGGCGGGCGGCGAACGCGTTCGGCAGGCACGCCAACGCCGCAATGGCCGCCAGCCATGTCGTCATCAGGGGGGCGGTCGCCACCAGCGGCAGGATCAGCAGTGCGCAGGCTGGCAGCGCGTATGCCGGTCCGAAGTTTTCGGCGAATCTCAGCATGATCGCGCTTGTGCCGGAATCATCCGGTGCGGGCAAGGGGCGCTAACTGGCAGATTGTTGTCGCAATGCAAGATGGTCGATCTGGCGGTGGAGTACCAACCGCTCATCATACAGTTCGCGCGCGCGCATGAGCGCTGCTTGCCCCATCCTCTCACGCTGTTCTTTGTTCTGTACAAGCTGGTTGAGCGCACGTGCCAGTGCGTCGGAATCGCGAACCGGCACGAGCAGTCCCGTAGTCTCGTCGACGACCTCCTCGCGCGATCCGCGGATGTCAGTCGCAACTACGGGAAGGCCAGTCAGCATCGCCTCTATGATGGAGCGCGGCATTCCTTCGCGATGCGAGGGCAATGTGAAGATGTCGCCCGCACGCAACAGGTCGGGGATATCGTCGCGATAGCCGAGAAATCGAACCCGGTTCTTCAGGACCGGGTCGTTGCCGGCGGCATCGACCAACCGTTCGACACTGCTCGCATGATCGCTTTCCAGCCGTTGCCCGACGGCCCACAACTCGGCATCGACCTGGCGCATCGCCTCGATCAGTTCGGGATAACCCTTCTCGGCGACGCGTCGGCCGACCATAATGATCACCGGCCGGGTCATGGGCGTGCCAAGCGACGCGCGTATGCGCGTGCGTGTCGCGTTGTCTTCGTCGGGGAGGAACACGGCCGGGTCACTGCCGTTGCCAATCGCCAGGACATCGCCCGTGCGACACAGCCCGAGGCGGCGTGCGGTTGAGGCGTCCTCCGCGCTTTGGGTGAACAGGGTGTGCGTGGTGCGGCCCATCATCCACTCGAGGCCGACATGCGCGGCTCGGCGCATGGGTGGCATGTGTTCATGGAAGAAGAAGCCGTGGGCCGTATACACGATGCGCGGCACCTTCGCGCGCGCGGCGGCCGCACGCCCCAGAACGCCGGCGACCGGCGTGTGGACATGAACCATGTCGAAGCGTTCTTCGCGGAACAGGCGGACGAGTTCGGTATAGGCCGGCCAGTTCCAAAACAGGTTGGCCGTGCGCCGGATGGGGACATCGTGAATGCGAAACCCGTCGGCGGCGATGTCTTCGATCAGGGGGCCGTGTGCGCACACCCCTGTCACGTCGTGGCCTTCCTCGCGCAACCGACGCATGAGCGGCCAGATGAAATGGCGCAGCGTGAAATCAACGCTGCAAACCTGACAGATCTTCATGATGCCAGCTGCCGGGCGCCGCCGCTGCCCGGGGCGGTCTGCTCTGAATGCCGGCGCCATGCCTCGAACATCAGCACGGGCCAGAGCGCATACTGATGATTGCGCTCCCCCGATTTGTGCTCGCGCCAGACAGCCTGAATGCGGACCGGGTCGAAGAAGCCCGACGCCTTCAGACTGTCGGGAGCCAACAGGTCGCTCGCCCATTCGCCCAGGCCGGTGTCGCGCAACCACGCGCCGATGGGCACGCCAAACCCCATCTTGGGCCGCTCGATCAGTTCGCGCGGCACATGCCGGTACAGGACCCGGCGGAGGATTTGCTTGCCGACGCCACGGTCTATCTTCTGTTCGATCGGCAGCCGCCAGGCGAACTCGAACACACGGTGATCGAGCAGGGGCACACGGCTTTCCAGGCTCACGGCCATGCTGGCGCGGTCGAGTTTCACCAGGATGTCGTCAGGCAGATAGACCAGCGTGTCAAGGAGCATCAACTGCTGGACGAATGCAGGCATTCGGGGCCAATCGTCTCGTCGGCTCAACCTCGTTGCGGGTTCCGCGGCACCGTGCATCGCCGAAAGCGGGTCGGTCCATTGTGAAACCAGGCGCCAGTACATCTCCTCCCGCGACGGGGAGTCGAGAACGCCCGCGAGCTTGTGAAGTTTTTCGCCAAACCGGTTCTGCCGCAGCTTTGAAGGCGCCAGCGACGCAAGAGCCTCATGGATTCTGTCCCACTGCTGGGGTGAGCGGGCCATCAGGCGGCGCGTTGTCCATTTGCGAAGCGAAAGCGGAGCTGTCCGGCAGGCACGCTCGATGTGGCGCGACCACGTGTAGCGGTTGTAGCCGCCGAATATCTCGTCGCCACCGTCGCCAGAAAGGCTGACCGTGACGGAGCCGCGGGCCAGCCGCGATACGAGGAAGGTCGGAATTTGCGAGGCGTCCGCGAAGGGCTCGTCGTAGATCTCCGGCAACGAGGGAATGACGGATCGCGCCTCTTCCGGCCGAACATAGAGTTCTGTGTGGTCCGTTCCGAGGTGTGCCGCGACGGCCTTGGCGTGGTCGGCCTCGTTGTAGGAGGCCTCGGTGAAACCGATCGAGAACGTGCGCACGGGCCGGCTGCTCGCCTCCTGCATCAGCGCAACGACACTCGAGGAGTCGATGCCGCCCGAGAGAAAGGCCCCCAGCGGGACGTCCGAGACCATGCAGGCGCGAACGGCGTCGCGCAAATGCTCTTCCAGGGCGTCAACGGCGGCTTCCGCGCCCTCGGTCCATGGGTCTGCCAGCCCGGCGCGGGCGGCCTCTGCGGCCGACCAGTAGGGGGTGGGCTCGGACACGGTGATGGTTTTCGTATCGTTGACGGAGACGCGCAACCAGGTGCCGGGAAGCAGTTTCCAGCAATGGCGATAGACGGTGAAAGGTGCGGGGATCGCGCTGTGACGCAGGAGCAGGGAGACGTTGTCGCGATCGATCTCTGCGGCGAAGGCCGGATAGGCCCGCAAGGCTCCGATCTCGGAGGCGAACAGGAACGTGTTGCCCTTCCGGGCGTAGTAGAGCGGTTTCTGTCCGAACCGGTCGCGTGCGAGCAGCAGGCAGCGTTCGAGGGTGTCCCATACGGCAAGCGCGAACATTCCGTTCGTGCGCTGCAGGGCACCCTCGAAGCCCCAGTGTTCGATGGCTGCAAGCAGGACCTCGGTGTCGGACTGGCTTCGGAACCGGGAACCCGCTGTCGTCAGTTCGTCGCGCAGTGTCGCGAAGTTGTAGATCTCACCATTGTAGGTGACGACGTAGCGACCGCTGGCGGACTCCATCGGTTGGCGTCCTGCCGCGGAAAGATCGATGATGGAGAGGCGGCGGTGGCCGAGCGCCACCTCGGCCCTTTCGTCATGCCAAGCCCCGCCGTCGTCGGGTCCGCGGTGGCGCAGGATGTTTGCAGATGCCTCCACCCAGCGCGAGATGTCGCCCGGCGCGGCTGCGCCGGCGGCTGCGAGATATCCTGTGATGCCGCACATGTCAGGCGCCGAGAGCCGCTGCCAAGGGACGCAAGTCGTCGAAGCACGTTTCGGGCTCGATGTCGAAATGCCCGTACGCAGTCCTGACGCCGATGAACATGCAGCCAAGCGCAAGGGCGCATTGTCGGTCGGACTCGTCATTGCCCACGACGACGCAATCCGAAGGTGCACACTTCTCAGCAAGAAGGATGTCGCGCCCGTTGTCGATCTTCGAGCGCGGGCCGCCGAATGCGCCGCGTATGAATGCGGCGAAGGGCATCCGTTCGATGATCGCCATCAGGGCTGGCTCTGGTGTCGCAGAGTTGATGTAGGCGGCCGTGCCGTTCGCGCTGATGCATTCGAGGACGGCCGTAGCGCCTGCGACTTCGGGCGCCCTCGATATCTTGTCCTCGCATGTCTTCGCGTAGGCACGTGCGCGCGCGTCAACGTCGACGCCCTCGATGCGGTCGGCCAGTTTCCGAAAAACGTCGTAGCGATCACCGGTATCGGGCGCTGACAGGATTTCGCGCAAGGCTGCTGTTGCATCCGGTCGATCGGCCACGGTGGTGAAGAATGTTTCGCGCTTGATCGCGTCCGATTGCACCAGCGTGCCGTCGAAGTCGAATATGAAAACCGGCTTGTCCGTCAAATCCATCGCACTGCGGGTTCCGGACCTGCCTTCCGGTGCTGCGCGGTCATTGCGAATCGATCTGGTCCAGAAGCTCGTAACGGCCCCAGTGGTTGACGATCGTCTTCCGTTCGGAGCGCTCCATGGCGTTGATCTTCTTGTCCTTGTAGAAGGAGTCGTCGTTGAAATGACGGGTTGAGATTTCTTCGAACACGCAGCCCGTCTCGGTCCAGAAGTTGTGCCACATGCCCGGCTGGACGAGGCA
Organism: Rhodospirillaceae bacterium; assembly: GCA_038133965.1. GTDB lineage: Bacteria > Pseudomonadota > Alphaproteobacteria > UBA6615 > UBA6615 > JAYPUG01. The sequence goes on from JAYPUG010000001.1 coordinate 10,011, forward strand.
GGTGTCGCCGGGTTCCAGCACGCGTTTTCGACCGTCGACGGTGACATTGAGAGTTCCATACAGGACCTGGAAGGTTTCTTCCTTGCGCTTGTGGAAGTGCTGGGGATGAACCTGTCCCGGGAGCTGCACGATGATCTTCTTGCAGTACTCCCGGTTGACGATGTCGATCAGGACGGCACCGACGTCGAGGAACCGTTCGATCCCGTAGTGGTGCGAAAACTCGATCTTGAACTCGGTGTTCAGGTGCACTTGCGCGGTGTTCAGAAGCGCCTTCACCTCATGGACGGCCTTTTTGAGGAGGTGGTCGGCCGGCGGGGGCGGCAGTTCGATTCCGTCGACCGTCAGTGCGCCGTCGGCCTCGAAGTCCTGCTGTGCGACGATGCCCGGCTTGAAGCGGCCGCTCGAAAGCTGCCCTTCCTCGATCGGCATCGCGAAGTACACCTTGTCCTCGGTCACGGGATCGCCTGCCTTCACATCCTCGCGGAGATAGACACCCCGCTCGAGCGTGAGCAGGGATTCGCGCTCCTCTTCGCTGACCGGCGGTCGTTCGGTGCCGCCGCACATCGTGCGTGCCTCGACCAGCGCGCCGAGCCAGGCATCCACCTGTTCGGGCCTGGACGAATATCCGTTCAGCGAAATCGTGTCGGTTTCAATGCCGACGTGACGTTCAAACAGCTGTGCGCCCTTGGCGGCCGCGATCTGCACCGGACCCAGAGCATTCGGGTCCTCGTGCGTTGACCAGCCGATCGGAACCTCGGGATACCGGTGACGGAATGCGTCGATCTGGTTCAACTCGAGCATGTTGGCTGGCGTGGGATAGATGGAGACGCAATGCATGAAGGCGAAATCGACGCCGCGATGGGTGAAGAAGCTGTAGAGGTCGTCGATCTGGGACGTGTCGAGCCCGCCGGTCGAGCAGACGATGGGCAGGCCCGAGCTCGCGGCCTTTTCCAGCAGCGGCCAATCCGCCGCGGAGCAGCTCGCGATTTTCAGGATGTCGAAGCCCATCTCCTGGATGACATAGACGGATTCCTCGTCGAAGGGCGTGCACATGCTGGCCATTCCCGACCGTGCGACTTCGTCGAAAAGGGCCTGTACACCCGCACGGTCCAGCCGAGTCGAGAGAAAGCGCGAGACATGCTTGTTCGAGCTGCCGTCGAGGTGGTCCTTGTGAATGAAGCTGTCGAGCTGGCGGAACTGAAACTTCATCGCCGCGCGCACGCCGTGCTTGCGCGCGGTCTCGCCCATCGCGGCGATGATCCGGCAACCGTGGTCCACGTCGCCCTGGTGGTTGTTGGCGAGATCGAAAACGACGAGACCGTCGAAATCGTACCGTGCACCGTCTTCCATCATCTCATTCTCCGGTTTTTCATCACGCGGCCAGCGCCAGCGCCGTGTCGCGGTACCCTGCGTCATAGTTGATCGAAACGCTGCGGCCGGTCCGGGCGGACATGTGCGCCGCCGCGATGACCAGCATCGAATCGAGGCCACAGGCGAGGTCGATCGGGGACGGCGTACCGTCGGTGAGTGCTGTTTCCAGGTGGTCGAGTTCCTGGATGAAGTCCTGCGGGCGGGTCTTGTCGAAGAGTGTCTCGCTCGGCGTGTCTCCGTCGATGCGCACGACGTCATGATAGGGGGTGGCGATACACTGCCACTCAACGGCCGCATCCGCGGCCTGCAGGCGCGCCCATTTCAGGGGCGGACGGGTCACCACGTCCTGGACGATGCGTCCCGCGAAGCCGGTTTCGGTGCGCACATTCAGCATGGCGTTCTGGTCGTAGGACGCGCCATCGCGCTCGACATAGTCCATTGTCGCCGACACGGACGCGATTCGCCCGGCGCCGATCACCGATGCGAAGTGCTGCCAGAGATTGAGCGCGTGGGAATGTTCGCCGCACGCGCCGCCTCCGCGCTCCCAGAAACCCAGATAGGTGTCCGCAGGACCCGACAGCCAGGGGTGTGCGTTAAAAATACCCTGCCAATGTTCGCGGAAGGCGACGTCGAGCGTCTTGGGGTCACCGAGGCTGCGTGCGATCTCGGCGAAGCGTGCGGCGCTTTGGGAGACCGCATGATCGTAGCCGACGAAGGCGCGCACGCCATACTCTTGCGTGCGCTCATGCAGTGTCTGGCAGTCGGCCAGATCCGGGGTGGCCACTGGTTTCTCGATCAGCAGCCCATTCGGCCGTTCATCGACCGCGTCCAGGGCGAGCCGCATGTGCACATCGGGCGGTGTGCCAATGAATATCCAGTCGAACCCGCCGCGCGGCGCCTCGTCCGTCGTGACAAGGCGGATGGCCTCGTCCCAGGCGCCGTAGCGTCCTGGGTAGATGGACTCCCTCGTTCTCTGGAGGGCGGCCGGGTCGATGTCGCACAGCGTCACGTCCCAGCCCTTGGAGCGGGCGGCGTTGGCCAGATGGTTTCCGATCGAGCCGGCGCCGATGATCTTTACGCTTGTCATGTGTCCATTCTTGTCGCCTGAGCGTGAACGTTCCTGTTAGCGCGTCGGTTCGATTGCCCTCAAGCAAAGAAATTACTTTTCTACAATGGCTTGGCTGCCGGAGCTGCTTGACGTTCACGCTGCGAACACTCTATGTTCATCTCGTGAACAAGACAATAGATAAACCGGAAATCGATCCGGTCGAGGGCGGGTCGTCGAACGAGGTCGCGATCACGCTCGGCATGCTGTTGGCGATCGAGGAAAACAGCTCGGTTTCCCAGCGGCGGCTTGCCAATGATCTCGGGATCGCGTTGGGCCTTGCCAACGCGTACCTCAAGCGGTGTGTCAAAAAGGGCTGGATCAAGGTCCAGCAAGTGCCGGCCAATCGATACGCCTACTATCTGACGCCGACCGGTTTCTCCGAGAAAGCGCGCCTGACGGGTGAGTACCTGACGAGTTCGCTGGGGTTCTTCCGCCATGCGCGCGAGCAGTCGGCAGACGTGTGTGCGCAGGCTGCGGCTCGCGGCATCGGGCGTGTTGCCCTTGCGGGGTCGGGCGAACTTGCTGAAATCACCGCACTCACCGCACTCGACAGCCCCGTCGAGGCTGTCGGAATCGTCGACCCGGAGAAGGCAGGCGGGCGCGTTGCGGGACTGCAAATCGTCGGTGCGATCGAGGAACTCGGCCGTATCGATGCGGTCGTTGTGACCGACATGCGCAATCCGCAGCAAACATACGAGCGCTGGTCGATGCGTCTGGGCGCGGACAGGGTGCTGGCGATTCCCATGCTCAAGGTGACGCGACCGAACCGGGTGCGCGTGGAGGGCGGACAGTGAAGCGCTGGTATGTCGTCCATACGAAGTCCGGCGGCGAAAATCTTGCCGTCGTCAATCTCGGGCGGCAGGGATTTACCACCTAGTGCCCGCTCATCAGGTCGATTCCGCCAAAGCTGAAGCGCGTGCCGCTTTTCCCGCGCTACCTGTTCGTCGAACTGGATATCGATGCGGCGCCATGGCGCTGCGTCAACGGGACCATCGGTGTGACCGGGCTTGTGCAGTTCGGTCCGCGGCCGAGTGCCGTCCCGGACGGAGTGGTCGAGGAACTCATGAAGCGCGAAAACGATGAGGGGCTGGTCGTCCTGCCGAATCCCGTGCCGCGTTTCAGGGCCGGGGATCGTGTTGTCGTGTCGCACGGTCCGTTCGTCGAGCAACTTGGTGTCGTGAATCGCATGACCGGCGCGCAACGGGCCGAGCTTCTCCTTCAGTTCATGGGGCGGCAGGTCAAGGTGACGGCTCCGCTCAACCAGGTCAGCGTGGCATGAGCGACCAAAAGGTGACGAATTCGTCGATCGCGACCCGGGTTGTCCTTCTCTTCGAGGTTGCGCGATCGCGCCCGGTGCCGGACAGGTAC
>JAYPUG010000001.1:13867-24158 GCA_038133965.1 Rhodospirillaceae bacterium
GTGCCGATGACCATCTCGGTGCTTTGTTTGCTGGTTTCGGCTGTCCTCGACGGAGTCGGTGTCCTGGCGCTGCTGCCCGCCATAGGCGTCGTTATCGGCGGCCAGAATGCGAGCGCAGAGAGCCACGTCGTCATCCGCTGGTTCAGTGACCTGTTCGAGAGCGTCGGCCTTTCGCTTTCGCTCGAGGCGCTGCTGCTGTTCATTCTGGCGGTGGTTGTACTGAAGGCGCTGATCACGCTGCTGGCACAGGTGCAGGTGGCGGTCGCCCAGTCGCAATCGGTCGAGTATGTCAGGCGCGACTTGATCGCCGGCCTGTTGAATGCGCGCTGGGAGTTCTTTACCCGGCAGCCGGCGGGGCGACTGTCGAATGCGATCGCCAACGAATCCCAGAGTTCGGGACAGCTCTACTCGCAGTTCGCCGACATCGTTTCGACGATCCTGCAGACGACCGCATATCTGACGTCGGCGCTCATCATTTCGTGGGAAGTGACCTTCGGTGCGATTGCCGCCGGGTTCATCATGCTCACGCTTCTGTCGCACTTCGTTGCCAGCACCCAGCGCAACAGCTTGCGCCTGACCACATTGATGTCGGGATTTTCCGCCCGGCTGATTGACAGCCTGATGGGAATGAAGCCGCTGAAGGCGATGGGCATGTCCAGCCGGCTGCAGCCGATCCTTCACCACGACATCTCGCGTCTGCGTATCGTCCTGGTGAAGCTGCTGTTGCTGAAGAAGTTCCTGACGACGGCGCAGGAAGTCATTCGTGCCACGGCCATGGTGGCCGTTATCTATGTCTTCTGGACCTTCAATCCGGTCTCGATCGAAGGGCTCCTGACAATCGCGTTTGTTTTCCTGCGCACGCTCGAGGCCTTCGGGCGTTTCCAGAAACAGTGGCAGTCGGTGTCCCAGACCGAGATTCCCTACCGACACGTTCACGGGCTGCTCGGCTATGTGGGGACGAATCGCGAAACCGCCGAAGGCAAGCTGGACGCGATCACGTTCGAGCGTGAGATAAACTTTGAAAATGTCGGCTTCGCCTACAGAAACGAGGGCGGCGAGGTCACCGATATCTATTTTCGCACCACGGCCGAGAGTGGCGTGGCCCCTCCTGTCATACAGAACCTCGACCTCACGATCCGAGCGGGTGAGTTTTGCTGTCTGCTCGGTGGCTCGGGAGCGGGAAAGACCACGCTGGCCGACCTCCTGATCGGACTGATCCAACCCCAGGAGGGGCGGATCGTGATCGACGATACGCCCCTTGAAACCGTGCGGCTCGATGCCTGGCGCCGACTGATCGGTTATGTCCCCCAGGATGTCTTCCTGTTCAACGGGACGATCCGCGACAACATCACGATGGGAGACACTGACTACACCGACGCCGAGATTCAGGAGGCGATCGCGAAGGCCGGCGCGGCGGATTTCATTGCGGCGCATGCGGATGGCCTCGACGCCCGCGTCGGCGAACGCGGCGTGACACTGTCGGGGGGGCAGCGCCAACGCATCTGCATAGCGCGCGCCCTGATACGTCGCCCGCGCTTGTTGATTCTCGACGAGGCAACAAGCGCACTCGACAGTCGAACCGAGACGGAAATTGCCTCCACGGTGCGCTCGCTGACGCCGGAGGTCACAGTCCTGGCGATCACGCACCGCCCGGCACTTGCCGACATTGCCGACATGGTCTTCGAAATCACCGACGGTGCCGTCACGGGGACGACGGCGCGCAATGCGGGGGCGGCCGGCGCTTCGCTTGCGGGCGTGCAAGGAGACTGACGAAGATGTTCGAAGGCAGGACATGCCTGGTCGTTGTGCCTGCGCGCGGCGGAAGCAAGGGAATTCCCCTCAAAAACCTGCAGCCCGTCGGCGGCCGCCCTCTCGTGGCGCGAGTCGGGGATCTGTTGCGTGACCTTCCGTGGGTCGATCGCGCCGTCGTGTCCACCGACCATGACGAAATCGCAAGAGTGGCGGAGGAGGCAGGCCTGTCTGTGCCCTTCCGTCGGCCGCCCGACCTGTCGGGTGACCGGATCGGCGATATAGATGTGCTGCGCCACGCCCTGTTCGAGGCCGAGCGTCTGGACGCGACGCAGTATGACATCGTTGTTATGCTTCAGCCGACGTCCCCGCTCAGGCGGGCAGAAGACGTGACCGCGACGGTTGAAAAGCTCGTTGCGAACGATTTCGATGCTGTCTGGACCGTGTCCGAAACGGATTCAAAAGGACATCCGCTCAAACAGCTGGTGATCTCTGACGATGCACTCGATTTCTATGATCCGGCGGGAGTGGACATCGTGGCGCGCCAGGAATTGAGGCCCGTCTATCACCGGAACGGCGTTGCCTACGCCTTCACCCGAGAGTGTCTTGCCGAACAGGGCACGATCAAGGGTGCGCGCACCGGCGCGCTGGTCGTCGACGGGCTTCAGGCCAACATCGACACCGAGTTCGATCTCTATCTCGCGGACATCCTGCTGGCGAAGGCGGGTGCATCGTGAACGTATTCGGACGGTTTGCGTTGCGCGTTGCAGCCCGGCATCTGCCTGCCGAATGGTGGGCGCGGTACCTGGCGGCGCGCACAACCCGCAAGGCGTCCGATATCCCCTTGAAAACGGATACACCATTGCGGTTCCTGGCGCTTTACCACCCGGGTTTCCGTGGGGATCTGGAGGCGCTTGCCGACAGCGGCCAGGCCGAAGTCTATCTGTTTCCTGCGGAATGGCAGACACGCCTGGTCATGGCGTTCTATGGGCCTTCCTATCAGAACCGCGAGGTGATGAAGCCGCCGCCGGGAAGCCGGTTCGAGGCGGCACAGAAGGAACTCACGAGGTTCTACGACAGGATCGCGCCTGCCTATTTCCGCAGGCAATCATGCGACTGCGCCATCTCGTTCCACATTCGAATTCCGGCGGACGTCGATTTCGGTCGCGCCATCAGGCGGCTCGGGATTCCCTACTGCACGATCTATCGTGAAGGGCTTGTCGCGGCATCCGGCCGTGTCGTTCGCCACATGCGCCAGTTCTTCGATCGTCTCGGCAGTTTCCAGGGCGATCATTTCCTGGTGCACAACGAGTCCGCTCGCGATCTCTGCGTCACAGAAGGCTATTCGCCGGCCGACCGGACTTGGGCGCTCGGCTGTATGCGAATGGACGGTTTCGTTCGTGACATTGCCGCGGGCGCATTCGCGGCGGGCGCGCCTAGCGGTGTGGCCGTGTTGTTTCCCGTTGCCCAGCCCTTCGCCGACGAAGACGACGAGGCAGCCTTCTACCGCGATTTCTATCGTTCTCTCGTCGGTTTCTTTGCCGCCCATCCCGAGTACCGGTTGATCGTGAAGCCGAAGCCCAAGAATTTGCCGCGTGCGCAGGCACAGATGGATGCGGCGCTCGAGGGAAGCGGGATCGACTGGCGTGCGCAGGGAAATGTCGACTTCGATCCCGACCTCGACGTTCACGAGGCGTTTCGCATTGCCGATGTTGTGCTCGGCCTGAACTCGACAGTTCTGCTGGAGGCCGGGGTGGCGGGCAAACCGGTTGTCGCTCCCCTGTTTCCCCAGACGGAGGCCGGGCCGGTGGCGGACTCGCTGCGGTTCGCAGACGCGTATCGTTATTTTGACGTCGCGTGTGATGGCCAGACGCTGTGCGATCTTCTTGAGGCGCGCATGCGTACGCCAACCGTCGATCCCGCGCTCATGGCCGGCCGGCGCGAAATGTTCGAGAAGTATGTGACGTCGCTCGACGGAAACTCCGTGTCGCGCTACATCGCCTTCTTTCGCGAACTTGTCGACGCGCGCAGCTCGGGTGCGGGTCCCAGTTTGGCAAAGCAAGCGGAGCGGATCGCGGTATGAACGACGATCGCATTCCCTACATGCGTTCGGGCGAGACGGTGCTGCGCGCGTTTCGTGCCGATGACATTTCGGCATTTCGGCGCTGGTGGGACAATTTCGAAGTCACCCGCTACATGGAATCGGGATGGCGTCCGTCGACGGAGGCGATCGCCTCGTCCGTCGTGCAACTGGTTGAGTCGGACGATCGCGCGATCATCTTTGCCGTGGAGGATGGTGAGGGGCGGCTGATTGGTTCGTGCGGGCTCTACGAAATCTTCTGGCCGGGACGCCGCGCGGAGTTCCGGATCATGCTCGGTGAACCCGATGCGCTTGGCCGGGGGCACGGCTCGCGCGCGACACGAATGGTCGTCGAGTACGCTTTCGTGCGCGCAAACATGGAAGTCCTCTACCTCGGTGTGAACGCAGACAATGTTGCGGCCGTTCGGGCGTATGAAAACGCCGGGTTCATGCGCGAGGGGTTGCGCAGGCGGTTCGTTTATGCGGCCGGTGAGTACCACGATGCCATCGTCATGAGCATTCTGCGCGACGAGTACTTTGCGAGCGCGGGGGAGGCCGACGAGCGATGACGGCGCTGCGCGTGGCGATTGTCGGGCTGGGCCGTGCGGGGGCGCGGAATGCCGCGGTTCTGGCGCCGGACGGCCGCCGGGTCCACCGCAACCACCTGAGCGGGGCGCTGGCCGCCGGCGCGCAAATCGTCGCGCTCGTCGATCGGGATGTCGAGGTCCGCACGGCGGCTCTGTCGGCCTGGCGCGAGCAGGTGGCGGGACCGAATGCCGATGCTCTGCCCGCGCTGGGCGAGTCGATAACAGATATTGCGCCCGGTTCGGCCGACGTGATCGTTCTGGCCTCTCCGCCTTACAGTCATGCGGCGCAACTCGAAGATGCTCTGGCGTGCCGCCCTTCCACCGTTCTGGTGGAAAAGCCTCTCGCGGTCGACCTGGCGACAGCGGAAAGGATGGCGGCGCATGCCGAGGTGGCGGGGACGACCGCCGTAGTCCACGTGAATTTCAATCGGCGCGCCGACAAGGGAATGCGCGAATGGTGCGCCCACTGGCAGGGCCGCTCGCCGCGGGCGGTCGTGATGCGGTACGGCAACGGGTTGTTCAACTACGCCAGCCATCTCGTCGATCATGCGCTGGACTGGTTCGGGGTTCCCCAGGCCGTTCGCGCCCTGCCCCCGTTCGAGGTGCGCCAGCCGAAGGCCGACAGCCCGAGCTTTCTGATGGAGTTCGATAGAGACCTGAACGTCCATGTCATCGGGCTGGATGACATCGACTACGACATGTTCGAGATGGATCTGTATTTCCCGGACGGCGTGGCGAGTGCGCGCAACAACGCGGCCGAGAAGTTCATCTACCGTCGGCAGGCCGACCTCTACTATCCGGGGTATGCCGGCGTGGTAAGCGACGAGACCGTTGCAGCTTGTGAGCCCATCGGGGGGTTTGAGGAAACCTACCGGGTCCTAACCCGGCATCTGGGTGAAGGCGCGCATGCCGGGTCAGAGGACCTTAACCTTTGCAGCTTGTCAGACGCGTTGTGGGGAATGCGCGTGCTCGATGCGGTCGAACGTTCGCGCGCCACGCAGGGCCGTCCGATCAATGTAGCCGAAGCGGCGACGACGACGTCCGCCGCGATTTCATCTTGAAGGAGAAATTGTCCGTGTCGAACGCGACCTTGGCGCTGCTGAGCGGCGATCCGGTGAACAGGGAACCCCTGCCGCTCTACAACACGATCGGCGAGGAAGAGAAGCGTGCGGTCCTGGAGGTTCTGGACAGCGGCGTGCTTTCCGGTTTTGCGGCTCAGCCCAATGACGATCATTTGGGGGGCGCGGTCATCCGGCGTCTCGAGCAGTCATTCTGCGAGACCTTTGGCGTGAGGCATGCGATTGCGGTGAACTCGGCCACATCGGGCCTGCATGCGATGGTGTCGGCGACGCGTGTCGGCCCGGGTGACGAGGTGATCGTGCCGCCCTATACGATGACGGCCAGCGCGACCGCGGTCCTGATGACGGGTGCCGTCCCGATCTTCGCCGATATCGACGATGAAATTTTCTGCCTCGACCCCGCTTCGGTCGAAAGCCGTATCACGCCGCGCACGCGCGGCATCATGGCGGTCAACCTCTATGGCCATCCCGCGCGGCTGCGCGAGCTTCGCGCGCTGGCGGACAAGCACGGCCTGTTCCTGCTCGAAGACAACGCGCAGGCGCCGTTGGCCTCGATCGACGGGCAGTTGTCCGGCACATTCGGTCAGTCGGCCGTCTTCAGCCTAAATCGCCACAAGGTCATGCAGTGTGGCGAGGGCGGTGTCGTCATCACGGACGATGACGGTGTCGCCGAACGGTGTCGCCTGATGCGCAACCATGGCGAGGTCCTGGTCTCCGGCCTGGGAATAGAAGACATCGTCAACACGCTCGGCCTGAACTACCGCATGACCAACATGGAAGCGGCGGTCGCCACGGAGCAGTTTCGCAAGCTGCCGCGTCTGACGGACGAGCGGATCGCGCTGGCCGACCACCTCAGCGCGCGCCTGGCGGAAATCCCGGGCATCACGCCGCCCACGGTGCTCCCGGGGTGTCGCCACGTGTACTACTTCCACACCATGAAATACGACGCGGAGATAACGGGAATCCCGCGCGACATCTTCGTTCGGGCGGTACAGGCCGAGGGCTTCCAGCTCGCGGCAGGCTATGTGAAGCCGCTCTATCTGGAGCCGCTTTACCAGGAGCGCATCTGCTTCGGCGCGGAAGGTGCACCCTTCAGCTTCAATCCGCACATCACCGAGGAAACCTACCGCGCGGGAATCTGTCCTGTGGTCGAGCGACTGCAGAACGAGGACCTCATGTGGACGTCGATGATCTATCCGCCGCTGACGACCGGTTTCCTCGACAGTTTCGTCGCCGCGATCGAGAAGGTGTTCGCCAATCGCGATGCGCTTCTCGCCGCGACCGGGCACAATTCACGCGTCGCCTGACCGGGCGACGACAGGGGGCAGGGCGCCGATGCATATCGGAATCGTCGGGCAGGCCGTTCGCGGACCTCTTCAGATGGCGATGGCCCGTCATTGGAAGGATGAACTCGGTGCCAGGCTGACCCTCTACGGCGTGACGGAGAAGGCTCTCGATGGATATCGAAAGCAGGCGCCGGGGCTGTTCGACCGCCTGGTTGTGACCCCGAGCCCGTACTTTCCGGATGATCCCGATCCGTCTGAAGTGCGACCCGAAGATGATGCCGTGATCGCGCGCGCTCTGGATTACGAGCAGCGTTTCGAGGTTCCGCTCAACTGGCTGCTCGCGGTGGATCGCGTGCACGGCCTCGGATACTCGCCGGGCGGGTTCTATTTTCCCCGTTCCGCAGGTGAAGAACGGGTCACGCATATCGATGTGTTGCGCGGCTATCTCGCGTACTTTGACTTCTGGGATGCGGAGCTTTCCGAGCAGCGCCTCGATGTGCTGATCAACGGCTACAACTTCGAGTACTTCGCCTGCCTCGCAAACAGGACACCCATGCGCACCCTGACGTCGGCGCGTAGCGAGAACTTCTACTATTGGAGCCACAATTGCTTCGGTGAACTCGCAGGACTGGATGCGGCGTTTGCACGGACGAACAGCGCAGACGGATCAAGCCCAACCGGAGCGCAGTCGGTCGATCTGGCCGACGCTCCGGTTCTGAACCGCAAGCAACTCGATGCCATCCGCAAGCGCAGCGGCGTGGTCAGCCTTGCAAGCCGGGTGTTTCGCGTCGTGCGGAACTGGGCATTGCGCCGGCTGGGGCCGGATGTGAAGAAACAGTACACGCTCGCTTCTGAACTGCGCTACGTGCTCAGCGAGTGGTCGGCGATGCGCGGGTTGCGGCACAGCGACCTGCCCACTGCCGCGAGCCTTGCCGGAACCAAGTATGTTTTCTATGCGCTCCAGGTCGAACCGGAACAGAACTTCCAGGGGTTCTCGCCCGAGAACTTCTACCAGCAATCGACGATAATCTCGCTGTCGCGCGACCTGCCGCCCGACACGGTCCTGGTCGTGAAGGAACACATCCCCGCGATGAACCGGCGGCCGCGGCAGTTCTATGATCAGCTCCGGCTGCTCAAGAACGTGGTTCTGGTTGATCCCAAGGAGAGCGGCCTCACCCTGGTCAAGGGCGCGCGGGCCGTCGCAACGATTTGCGGTACCGTGGGACAAGAAGCGGCGGTGCTCGGTATTCCCGTCATCTCGTTCGGGCGCCGAAACCTCTACAACCTGCTCGATCATGTGCGAGTCGTGACCGACGAGGCGGAGCTCGCCCCGGCACTGCGGTGGGCGCTGTCGGAGGAGTTCGATTCTGCTACGGCACGTCGCAACGGCGCGCGGTATCTCGAAGCCTTGCAGTCGTTGAGCGTGGACATGGCGGATTTCGGCTATCACAACCGCGACGGCTATACCGAAGAGGTTCTGCGTAATGCCACCGAGGCCCTTCTGCGGTCGCTGGATGCCGAGCCGGCACATGCGCAGGGCTGAAACGGGGGATCGAACGTGACGGACTTCAGCCTGGTCATCACAAACTACAACCGCGAGCAGTTCATCGATCGCGCGATCCGGTCGTGCCTCATGCAGATCGTTTTGCGTCGAGCGATCGAAGTCATCGTCGTGGATGACGCTTCGACCGATGCCTCGATCGATATCATCCGTGAGTTCAGCAACGATGTGCGCCTGATTCGCCAGGACACGAACCAGGGCGTGGCGGCCGCTACCAATGTCGGACTGGAAGCTGAGCGCGGTCACTACTTGATGCGTGTGGACGCCGACGACTTTCTCAATACGCATGCGTGTGCGTTTCTCGGCTCGATCCTCGACGAGAACCCGGAAGTCGATTTTGTCTATTGCGATCACCATCGCGTCGATGTGCGCGGTGTAAAGATTTCACGGGTGCGCCTCGACACCGACGAGGCGCTCTACGAGCACGGCGCGGGTGTGCTTTTCCGGACGGAACGGCTGCGCGAGCTGGGTGGATACGATCCGGTCCTGCGCAATGCGGAAGACCGCGATCTTCTGATGCGGCTGCGGGCCGAAGGCTCTCAGGGTTACTACCTGCCCGTATCCCTCTACCGGTACTACATCCACGGCGACAACATCAGCCTGGGCGAGGACCGCGAGGCATATCGGTCAATGGTGACCGATCGCCACTCACCGGACTGAAGCGCGCATGTGGCTGATCGGCAAACTGCGCGCTGTGCGACGAAGGGGTGCGCGCCTTCGCGATCGCTTCCTCTGGCGTCCGGCCTACCGCTGGTCGCTGCGAAGCTGGTTCGTGCCCGGCGATGTTGCCGCGAGCCAGATATTGTTGCGGACGTTCCGGCCGTCGCGCATGCTCCGGCCCGAGCCGGTTGCGGCGCCGCGCGGCGAGCGGATTCTCCTCGTCGCGCCGCATCCCGACGACGAATCGATCGGCGCTGGGGGAACGCTCCTGCTTGCAGCCGACGCGGACAGTTCGGTGGATATCCTGTTCCTTACGACGGGCCGTACACACGAACGCGAAGTACGTCGCGACGAGGCGCTTGCGGTTTGTCGGACAGCAGGTTTTTCGGGGGCGTTTGCAGAGCAGGATGCCGATGCGATCGACGTGGAAGCGGCAGCGCGCGCGCTCGTCGCGCGCCTCGGCGAGCGGCAGTTCGATACGCTGTTCGTTCCGTTCTTCCTTGACGATCACGACGATCACCGACGGGCGAACGAGGTCTTGCTGCGCGCCCTGGTGGTCGGGCCAGGTGACATGAGCCTGCCGCGCACAGTTTGGGCATACCATGTCTATGGCCCCGGCCCGATGAACTGCATCGTGGATATCGGCGACGTCGTCACGCGCAAGCGTGAGTTGATTGCGTGCCATCGCTCGCAAATGGCAGGTCGGGACTGGGCGCATTTCGCTTTGGGCCTCAACGCCGTACTGAGTCGTTTCCTGCCGGGCAATCCCGCGCCCGGCTACGCCGAAGGGTTCATGGTCCTGCCGCTGGAGGAGTACCTCGACCTCGTTCGTGAAGCCTTGTCTTGCGGCCTGTACATCGAAGGGGCGGACAAGGCGGTCGTACAATGACCGGTGCGTGGGACGGCCGGATCATTGGCGAGTTCGAGGGGGTTCCGATCGCTCGGGCCGACGACGAAGATGCTGCGCGCTGGGATGCCGCGCTCCTTGATATCGCGGGCGGTGCCGTTTTTGCGACTTGGGCATGGCGGGATGTGCTGCGGCGCCATTTCTCGGTCGCGCCGGTTTACCTGTGCGCCCTGTCGGCCGATGGGGCGGGTGCGATTGCCGGGGCATTGCCTCTTTATGCCAATCGCGATGCGTCCGGGGTTCGCCATCTCTATGGTGCCCGGCAAGGATTGATCGCGTCGGACGCACAAGTCGCCGCTGCGCTGGTCGCGGCGGCACGCGAAGAGGCGCGCGTTGCGAATTGCGCGTCCCTCGCCCTCAGTGCACGAGGTGAAACTCTCGA
>JAYPUG010000001.1:24168-27807 GCA_038133965.1 Rhodospirillaceae bacterium
TGCGCGGCGGGCGACATTCCATCTGGAACTGAATTCAGATGAAGAAACGATGTGGCGGGGGTTGCGCGACAAGACGCGCAACATGGTTCGCCGCGCGCGCCGAAATGGAGTGACCGTGCGGGAGGTGCCACACGAGGCGCCGGCGTTCGATCTTCTCGCGCGCCACAATCGTGAAAACCTGTTGCCGAAGGGGGTCGCGGTGCCCGGGCCGGGTTACTTCGCGGCGGTGTGCGCCTCGCATGCCGAACATGTACACATTCTGGCGGCGTTCCACGAGGACACACCTATTGCGAGTATGCTGGTCCTTCGTCATGGAGATCATGCAGCGTACCCGGTACAGAACGTCACCCCTGCACACCGCAAGCTTGCCCCGATACAGCTGCTGAGCTGGGAGGCAATGTGCCTGTCTGCAGCGAAAGGCAGTACGTATCTGGATATGGGTGAGTCACGCGAAGGAAGTCAGGTCTATCAGTCCAAGAAGCATTTCGGCGGTATTCCCGAGCCACTGTCGATCCTGAACGAGCAGCTTGCGAGCGCGTCCGGTCTGGCACGGTACCGGTCCGTTCTCGATACGCTGGTCATGCAGCACGTGCCCCTGGCAGTGCGCGGCCACTATGCGCGGTGGCGCTATAGCCGGGGGCGCATCCTGTAGCCGAGCGCAGATGGTTTCCGGCCTTGTCGGGCCGGCTGGTCTCTGCTAGGTAGTTGTTTGTACGAGACAATTCGCTCTGGCAATTGTTTCGCGCGACTTCTCCCGATCGCAATCTGCAGATCGCGGAGTGCGGTAGCATTGGAAGTCGCCAAACAGGTTTTCACATCCCTTTCGCCAACCTACACCCTTTCAATTTTCGGCACAGGCCGGCGGTATCGCCGGTCGCTTCACAGCCTGTCCGCACCGCAATCCGGTTTCCGCGATGCGGGCGAACAAGCGATCAAGGGCATGCATGATGGATTTGAAAAACGCCTCGATCCTGGTGACCGGCGGCACGGGCTCTTTCGGCCGGCAGTTTCTCCAAACGGTTCTGCGTGACCACGACCCGGCGCGGCTTGTCGTCTTCAGCCGGGACGAGCACAAGCATCACGAGCTCGAATACAACCTCGACACCGAAATGCGCGCGAAGGTGCGTTTCTTCATCGGCGATGTCCGTGACCGCGACCGGCTGCTCACGGCGATGCACGGAATAGACTATGTCATCCATGCTGCCGCTCTGAAGCATGTCCCGCTGGCCGAGTACAATCCGTTCGAATGTATCCAGACCAACGTGATCGGCGCCGAGAACGTTGCGCAGGCCGCGATCATGGCCGGCGTCAAGAAGGTGATTGCGCTGTCCACGGACAAGGCGGCAAACCCGATAAACCTCTACGGTGCCAGCAAGCTGGCATCAGACAAGATCTTCATCGCCGCCAACAGCGTCGCGGGCGCGGCGGCAACGCGGTTTGCCGTGGTGCGCTACGGCAATGTCGTGAACTCTCGCGGCAGCGTGGTTCCCTATTTCCGCGACCTCGTCGCCAAGGGCGCAGATCACCTTCCGATCACCGATGCGCGGATGACGCGGTTCCTGATTACCCTGGAACAGGGTGTGGAGTTCGTTCTGATGTCGCTGTCCTCGATGCAGGGCGGCGAGATTTTCGTGCCCAAGATTCCGAGCGTGCGCATTCCCGACCTGGCTCGTGCGATCGCCCCTGAGCTCGAACAGCGCATCGTCGGCATCCGCCCGGGTGAGAAGCTGCACGAGGTGATGATATCGAGCGACGATTCGCGCAGCACGGTCGAAACGGACACGCACTACGTCATCGAGCCTTCCTTCGTTTTCTGGTCGCGTAGCCGTGAAGAAGTCGATGCGGGAAAGCCCGTTCCCGAAGGATTTACCTACGCTAGCGACAGCAACCCCCATTTCCTGTCGGACAGCGAGATACAAACGATCATCGCTGCCATCTGATCCGGCGCGCCCTACTTGCGGCCCTAGATGTCCGAAACATCAATCCCGTTCCTGCCGTACGGCCGACAGCATCTCGACGATGACGATGTTGCAGCTGTCGTTGCGACCCTTCAGTCCGACTGGCTGACACAGGGGCCTGCGGTCGAGGCCTTTGAGGCGACACTCGCGGCACGCCTGTCGGTGCCTCACGCAGTTGTCTGCAACAGTGGCAGTGCAGCGCTGCACCTCGCCTCGATTGCGGCCGGACTGGGACCGGGAAAGATTGCGGTCGTACCTTCGCTCACCTTTGTCGCGACGGCCAATATGGCCAGGCTAACGGGCGCGGAGGTCGTGTTTGCAGATGTGGATCCGCTATCCGGACTGATGCGACCCGATGACCTGCTCGACGCGCTTGCGCGTGCGGGGCGTGAATGGCCGGACCATGAGCCGGCCTGTGTGTTGCCGGTTCATCTCAACGGCCAGTGTGTCGAGCTCAACGCGATCGGCGAGATCGCCAATAACAGCAATCTGCGCGTGGTCGAGGATGCGTGCCACGCACTCGGTGCCGAACACAGGTCGGCATCGAATGCGACAGACGGTCTGGATGGCTGGTTCCCGGTTGGTGCGTGCCGATCGAGCCTGGCCGCCTGTTTCTCGTTCCACCCGGTCAAGTCCATCGCGGCGGGCGAGGGCGGTGCCGTCACGCTGCGCGATGACGAGGCGGCTGAAAGGGTGCGTACCCTTCGAAGCCACGGGCTTGAACGCGTGGGCGGGGATGCGGGCGTGGACCGGCTGCCGCCGGGGCTCGGGCCGAATGGCGATTACCCGGGTGCTTATGGCATGTACGAAATGGGCTTCAACTACCGGCTGTCGGACATCCACAGCGCACTGGGCGCTTCGCAGCTGAAGAAACTCGATGGGTTTCTCGCGCACCGGCGTGCGCTCGTTGCACGCTATGACGAGGCGCTGGCGCAGATGAGCGATTTGGCCTCGCCGATCACGCGCATGGAGGGCTCGCGTTCCGCCCATCATCTTTACCCCGTGCTTCTGGGTTCGCGTGTGTACCGGCCGCGCGGCGAGATCATGCGGGCGCTTCGCGAGCGAAATGTCGGGACCCAGGTCCACTACATCCCCGTTCATCGCCAGCCCTTCTACGCCGGTCGCTATGGCGTGGCCGACCTCCCTGGGGCCGATGCTTATTTTTCCCGCGTTTTGTCGTTGCCCCTTTTCGTGGACATGACGGCCGCGGATGTCGACCGGGTGGTGGATGTCCTTGGTGATGTCCTCTCGGAGGATGCATCCTGAGCGCTTTTGTGCCGCGCGAGGTGCGGTGCATGGCCGTGGTCGGGCTCGGTTCGATCGGTTTGCGCCATGCCCGGAACACCCGCGAACTGGGTATGGAAGTCATTGGCTTCGATCCTTCGGCGTCCGCCCGTGAGGCGGCGCATGCTGCGCAGGTCGGCACGGCGGGCTCTGCCGACGAGGCCATCGCGAATGCCGATGCGGTGGTGATCGCGTCTCCTTCTGGCCGGCATCTCGATGATCTGGCGCTGGCCTTGGACAACGGTTGTCCGGCACTGGTCGAGAAGCCCATCGGACATGATGCGGTGCGAGCCGAGGCCCTCCTGTCGCGCGCGAACGAATTGGGAGTGCCTGTCGGCGCTGTGTTCAATCTGCGGCATCGTTCGGTTATCCGTTCGTTGGCGGATGTTCTTCCGGA
>JAYPUG010000001.1:27817-31663 GCA_038133965.1 Rhodospirillaceae bacterium
TGAGTTCGTTTGGGCCCGGTTTGTCTCGGCATCCTGGCTTCCCGACTGGCGGCCGGGCACGGATTACCGGCAGGGATATGCCGCGGACCCGGACAGTGGTGGTGTCGTGTTCGATGTGATTCACGAACTCGACCTTGCCTTGCACCTGATCGGTCCGGGTGACGTCGTTTCCAGTGTCCTGGGCCGGAGCGGCCGGCTCGAACTGGAGAGCGAAGACACGGCGGAAATCGTGCTCCGTCATGTCGGGGGATGTCTGTCGTCGGTTCACCTCAACTTTGCCAGCCCCGTGCGCCGACGCGCACTTGAGATCAGCGGGACCGAAGGTGCTGTCGCGGCCGATTTGCGCACCGGCGAGATCGTCTGGCGCAATCGCGCGGGAGACATCGTGGAATCAGGGCGCGTGGCGATCGACCCCGATGCCGAGTACCGAGATGTTTTGGCCGGTTTTGTCGCGGCAATCGCGGCGGGGCGTTCACCCGACGTCGATGGCGCGGCCGGCCTCGCAGCCCTGCGACTGGCCTGCGGGGCGCGCGAAGCTGCATCGGCCATCGTTTGAAGGCTTGGATCGATGACGTCGAACGGATCGAAACGCGTGGTGGCCCTCATCCAGGCACGGATGGGTTCCAGCAGGCTGCCCGGCAAGGTGCTGGAAGAAATTTCCGGCCGCACTGTCCTGGAGTGGTGCGTTGATGCGGCGCGCAACAGCAGCCGGGTCGATGCGGTTTGCGTGGCCACATCGCAAGAGGCGCGGGACGACGCGGTCTTCGACTGGTGCCGAGCCAACGGCGTCGAGCTGTATCGCGGCAGCGAAAGTGACGTTCTGGCACGGGTGCACGACGCGGCGCGCGCGTTGTCGGCGGATGTCGTCGTGCGCCTCACCGGTGATTGCCCGATGCTCGATCCGGCCGTCATTGACCAGGTGATCTGGTTGCAGGAGCTGACGGGCGCCGACTATGCCAGCAACACCCATCCCTCGACTTGGCCGGATGGCCTCGACGTGGAGGTCTTTACGTTTGACGCGCTTTCCCGGGCGCATGCGGAGGCGCGCCTGCCATCGGAACGCGAGCATGTCACACGCTGGATGCGTGCGAATGCCAGCCGTCTGCGCACGGAGACGCTCGTTTGTCCGCTGCCGGGATTGCATCGACGCCGCTGGACGCTCGACGAGCCGGAGGATCTTGCCCGCCTGCGTGCCATTGCTGCGTGCCTGCCGTCCTCGCCACGACCCGGGTACCTCGATATCGCGGGGGCGGAAGATGCGCTTTCGGAAGGCGTATCGACTCCGGGAGGGTCCGAGGCAATTGCCCAGCGCAACGCGCAACTTCCCGCAGCCTTGATGGCCGATCTTGAGGTGCGGGCATGGGCGCCTGGGAACTACGCGCGTTCGAACGCCGCGCTTGCGGATGTCGAGGCACGGGTTCCGCTGGCAAGCCAGACATTCAGCAAGTCGCGGGTCGTCCTCCCGGTTGGCGAGGCGCCGTTGTTCATCTCGCACGGGCTGGGCTGTCGGGTCTGGGACATCGACGGGAACGAGTATGTGGATCTCGTTTCCGCGTTGCTCGCAGTCAGCCTCGGGTATTGCGACGCCGATGTGGATGAGGCCGTGCGTCGCCAGACGACGCGAGGGATTTCGTTCAGTCTTGCTACGGAACTCGAATTCAGGCTCGCTGAGGAATTGGCGGACATCGTACCGTGTGCACAGTCGGTGCGTTTCGGGAAGAACGGAACCGACGCGACGTCTGCGGCGGTTCGCGTGGCGCGTGCGCATACGGGGCGCGACGAGGTCGTCGTCACCGGCTACCACGGATGGCAGGACTGGTATATCGGCACCACGACACGCAACAAGGGTGTGCCTGCGCAGAGCTATGCGGGCACCCACCGCGTTGCCGGAGACGATCTCGGCAAGGTTGAGGAGTTGCTCGCGGCGCGTGGTGACCGGATTGCCTGCGTTATGATCGAGCCGGTCTTTCCCGATCGCGATCAGGGAAGGGCCCATCTGTCCGAACTGCGCGCACTGACTCAACGGCACGGAGTGCTTCTCGTCTTCGACGAAACCGTGACGGGCTTTCGTCTCGCGCTGGGCGGTGCACAGGAATATTACGGCGTGGATCCCGACCTAGCGGCATTTGGCAAGGGCATGGCGAACGGCTACCCCTTGTCTTGCCTCGTCGGGGCGGCCGACATCATGGGTGAGATGCGTGAGGTTTTTCTTTCCTCGACATTCGGCGGCGAGGCCGCGTCCTTGACGGCGGCGCTCGCAACCATCGCCAAGATGCGGCGTGAACCGGTGATCGAGTCGATATGGGCCACGGGTGCGAAGTTGCGCGCCAGGGTCGATGCGATCGTGGCGGAGAACGGCCTGGCGGACGTCATTTCGCTCAAGGGTGTCGATCCGTGGGTCGGTGTTTCCGTGCATGACCATGATCGTGCGACGGCCATGGAAATCCGTACCTTCCTGATGAAGGAAATGATGCGGCTCGGAGTTCTTGTGACGGGAAGTCACAACATCAGCTACGCCCATGACGACGCAATCGTCGAACTGGTATCACGATGCTACGCGCGGGTGGTGCCCGCTCTTGCCGGTCATCTCGAGCGCGGGGACCTGGGCGACAGTTTCACGTGCGAGGTAGTGCGGCCCGTGTTCCAGATCCGGGCGGGATGAGGTCCGACATGATGTTCTCCGACACCAATATCAATGTGCTCGTCGTGGCGGCCCACCCCGATGACGAGGTGCTGGGCTGCGGCGGCACGATCGCCCGTCACGGCGCGCGTGACGATCGGGTCGATATCCTGTTCCTGACAGACGGTGTCAGTGCGCGCGGCAGCGCCGATCCCGATGCGGTCGAGCGTCGCCGGCGGTCCGCCGTGGCCGCGGCCGAAATTCTCGGTGCGCAGCCGCCGCGGTTCGGAACCTTTCCTGACAACCGTCTCGACGGGGTCGAACTTCTCGACGTTGTTCAGCATGTCGAGGCCGTTCTGGCCGAGCGACCCTACGACCTGGTCTACACCCACTGGGAAAGCGATCTGAACGTCGATCACCAGGTTGCCAACCGGGCCGTGCGCACGGCCACGCGGCCCCTGCCCGGACAGTCAGTGCGCACTGTGCTGGCCTTCGAGGTGGCGTCGAGCAGCGAGTGGGCCTTTGCTGCGGCCCCCGCCTCGGCTCCAAACGTGGCCGTGTCCATCGATTCGCATATTGAACAGAAGCTCGAGGCTCTCGCCGCCTATACAGAAGAGGTGCGCGAGCCGCCGCATCCGCGCGCTCTGGAATCCGTCCGTGCGCTTGCCGCCTGGCGTGGTGCGCAGCATGGCTTTGCGTTCGCCGAGGCCTTTTCTCTGGTTCGGGCGAGCCATGGCTGAGCGCCGGATGAAGATCGGCGGCCGGTCCGTCGGCGCGGGGCAGCCATGTTTCGTGATCGCCGAGATCGGCGTGAACCACGAAGGGAGGCTCGATTGGTGCATGGACATGATCGAGGCCGCGGCGCGTGCCGGTGCGGACGCGATCAAGCTCCAGACGGCGCTGCCGGAAGACAATTATGCGCCTGGCACTCTTACCCACCGGGAATATTCGGCTTCGTTTCTGAGCATGGAGGATACCGGCCGGGCCTTCGCGCGGGCGCGTGAGCTCGGCATCGCCGCGTTCACCACGACCGGGCTGGCCACGCTTCCCGCGATTGAGGCGTTTGAGCCGGATGCGTACAAGGTCTCGTCGGGAACCTTGAGCAATCATCCGCTGCTTGAAGCGCTGAGCGCGATGAAGCGCCCACTGCTGATCTCCACCGGCATGAGCGACATGCCGGAAATTGACACCGCCGTGGCATTGGCCCGTGCGGCCGGGGCAAGCGA
>JAYPUG010000002.1:0-823 GCA_038133965.1 Rhodospirillaceae bacterium
TGCGGCTGGCGCAGGGCGAGCAGGCGGAGAACGACTACGCCGATGCCGACTACTTCGCCGGAAAGGCCATCGCGGCCGCGACGTCGGGCGACCCCGTGCCGTTGCCCGAGGCCACGTCGCGCAAGCTGCCCGACGGTGAGGCGTTCTACGTCGCAACCGCGCGCGAGGAGCTGTCCAGCATTCTCGACGCCGGCGCCCGCGACAAGGTTCCCCAGCTCGCCGCGGCCGCCCAGGTGGCCTACGAGTGCTGGATCCAGGAACTCGAAGAAAACTTCCAGCCCGACCACATCGCGGCCTGCCGCGACGAACTCGACGGGCTGATCCCGGCGCTGCGCAATGCGATTGCCCCGCCAGTCGCCGCCGCTCCCGCGCCGGCACGCCCGCCGCGCGGCAAGACCTTCAAGGTCTTCTTCGACACCGGCTCGGCGCGCCTGAACGACGCGGCGAACGCCACCCTGGCCGAGGCCGCGGCGTTCTCGGAGAACTACGAGAGCCCGCGCGTGGTCGTGAGCGGTTACACCGACACGGTCGGCAATGCCGCTGCCAACGAGCGCCTGTCGCAGCGCCGCGCAGCGGTCGTCGCCGCCGCGCTCCGCATCCGCGGCATCGCCCGTGACGCGATCAAGCAGAACGCGTTCGGTGAAGATTTCCTCGATGTCCGCACGCCGGACAGCACCGAGGAAGGCAAGAACCGCCGCGTGGAGATCTCGATCGCCCCGTAAGGGTTTATCCGATCGACCGATAAGGGGCGCCGGCGCAAGCCGGCGCCCTGTGTCTGTGGGCCCGTGAATCAGGCCGCCCCGACGCTCAACAGTTGATCATG
>JAYPUG010000002.1:834-12728 GCA_038133965.1 Rhodospirillaceae bacterium
CCCTATGCTTCAGCAATCCGGCCACAACCGGGCTAGGTAACGGGGGCGAACGATGGCAGACCTACCAAACGTCGATGCGGACGAAATCGCCAGGATCAGGGCCATAGCCGAGAGCAGCAACGACCGCCCGGTCCTGATGCTCAATCTCAACCGCTACACGTCGGACGCAGGTTATCCCGACGGCGACACGTACACGGAACTCATGGCCATTGTGACCCGGGTCGCAAGCGACGTGGGTGGCAGGATCCTGTGGCGCACACCAGTGCACGGTCATGTCGTGGGCAACGCGGATTTCGATGAGGTGTGGGGTGTCTGGTACCCCAGTCACAAGGCATTCCTGGACCTCATGACCCTGCCGGGGCAGGAGGAGAACATGCGCGTGCGTGCGATGGCGATCGAAGACGCCTTGCTGCTTCGCTGCGATACGTACTGATTGCCGACATCCCGGCAAGCGAACCACCACCTGTAACCAGGCTGGCGAAGGGTGGTGCGGGCGGAGGGACTTGAACCCCCACGGGCCGAGGCCCTCGAGATTTTAAGTCTCGTGCGTCTACCAGTTCCGCCACGCCCGCACGTCTTCCATTCTAGCAACGATAGACACGCCTGCCGAAACCGCAGCGCGGTTTCTGTGCGCGAATTCGTTCGGCACCGAGACAAACCGCGCGCGAACGCGCAAACTCCCCCTCAACGACGAGGGAGGCACCGATGTTCGATATCCGGCTCAACGAAGAACAGCGCATGTTCCAGTCGATGGCGCGCGAGTTCGCCGAGAACGAGATCAAGCCGATCGCACTGGAACTCGAGGCCAAGCCCAACTGGGAGGACCGGATTCCCTGGGACGTGCTGAAGAAAGGCTCGCAGCTCGGCTTCCGTTCCTTCGTCCTGCAGGAAGAGAATGGCGGCGCCGGCGCATCCGATCACCTGACGGCCTGCGTAGTGGCCGAGGAACTGGCGGCCGGCGACATCGGCACCGCCTACTACTACATGCTGACGGCCCGGCGCGCGCGCGACTGGTTCGAGATCCGCATGACCGACGAGCAGCGCGCATACTTCATCCCGCGCTTCCTGGAGGACGACACCTATTTCACCACGGTCGCGATCCACGAACCCGACACCGACCTGGGCTTCGACTACTTCACCGACACGCCCGCCGATGCCGTATTCCGCACCCGCGCGGTCGAACAGCCCGACGGCTCGTGGATCATCAACGGTGCCAAGAACTTCCAGACGGTCGGCTACCTCGCCAAGTTGCTCGTCACCGTGGCGCAGACCGAAGACGGGCCGAAGGCCTTCCTCGTGGAAGGCGATTCCGGGGGGCTGGTGCGCCACCCGATGTCCAAGATCGGACGGCGGATCGGCGACAACGCCGAGATCTTCTTCGACGATGTACGCGTCCCACCCGGGCGCATCCTGGCGCCTGTGGCCGCACGTTCCGACATGGGCACCCACGTAACGATTGCCGCGATCACCCTGGGCCTCGGCCGCGCGACGCTGGAAGAAACCATCAAGTACACGCAAGAGCGGGTCGCGGGCGGCAAGCCGATCATCCAGCACCAGGCCGTGGGCCTGTGCATCGCCGACATGGCGACGAACCTCGAGGCGGCGCGCCGGCTGATCTGGACCGCGGCCTGGGCCAAGGATCATCCCGAAGCCTTCGCCGACAGCAGCGCCGACTGGCAGCCCTACGAGATGATGGCGACCGCCTTCACAGGCACCGCTGTGCAGCGGATCACCGAACAGGCGATGGAGCTGTTCGGCGGCATGGGCGTGATCCAGGGGATGCCGATCGAGAAGTATGTGCGCGACGCCCACGTCCAGAAGCACATCTCGTTCCCCTTCCCCACGCGCTACCGCATCACCGAGGCGCTGGCCGGCTTCAAGCGCTCATCGCCGCCGCTGCTGAGCGAGAATCTGGGGTAAGCCGGAACATACGGTCCGCCAGAGCCGACTGCGGACACACTCATTCCCGGAAAGACCGAGAGACAAGAAAGGACAAGAAACGGGATGGACGGCTACGGCATCGCACGGATCATCGCCTTCGTCGGCGCGCTGATCATCCTGGCTCCCGCGCTCTACGTGTTCCTTCGCGACCGCGAAGCCGCAACGAAGAACCCGGTGTTCTGGATGGCGATCAGCGGCGTCGGCGTCCTGCTCTGGACGGCCGTCTGGCAGCCCTGAAATCGCACGCGGCGGCAGGCACCCGTCAGTCGCCCGACGGCGGCACCTCGACCCCGCCTTCGACAGGCTCTCCCCCGAGATTGCGTATCAGGTCGCCCAGGCGGCCGGCGGCCTCGTCCAGGCGTGCCTGGTCCGGGCCCCGCAACACGAGGTTCGCACCGGGCTTCCCGTCGAAGAAAAACGGGTAGCTGCCGATATCGATGTCGGGATAGGCATCCTGCAGCAGGCCGAGTTCGGTCGCGATCGTGCCCTCGGGCACGTAGCTGCCGACCGTAACGGACTGCAGGGTCACTCCGCCCTCGAGATGATCCTTCGCGCCTTCGAACATGGCCCGCATGATCCGCGGAATGCCGGCCATGACGAATACGTTCTCGACCTTGAATCCGGGGGCGCCGGACACCGGGTTCTCGATCAGCTCGGCATGTTCCGGCGTCTCGGCCATCTTGAGCCGCGCCTCGGTCACCTCGACACCCATCGCGGCGATCCGCTCGCGCAGGATACGCTCGGCCTCGGGATGGCGGATCAGCTTCTGACCGAACGCCTTGGCCACGCACCCCGCCGTGATGTCGTCATGTGTCGGGCCGATGCCGCCGGTCGTGAAGACATAGTCATACCTGGCCCGGCACGTGTTCAGCGCATCGATGATCTCACTCTCTATGTCGGGTACGACACGCGCCTCGCGAAGCTGGATGCCCATCAGGTTCAGCTCGGTCCCCAGGAACGGCAGGTTCGCATCGTGCGTGCGTCCCGAAAGGATTTCGTTGCCGATGATCAGGACGGCGGCGGTGACGCGGCGCGGTTCGCTCATGGTTCCTCGCAGTCGAAATGGTTCAGCCGGCCGGCCGGGTATAGCCCCGCGCCAGCATGCATCGCGCGATGATGCGGTCATGGTCTCGCGCTGTGTCGATATCGCGCGTACTTGCGATGATCCGCTGGTTCTCTTCGCGCCCGCCGCGCAGCGAGCCGCGAATATCGCTCGTGATCGCGGTCGAGCGGCTCCGCGTGGCCTCGGCCTGGGCGCGGCACGCCTTTTCGTCGGTGCGTATCTGTTCGCGGGTGGCGCCTTCCTCGACCCATTCGCCCGAGACGCCCGTGCATGCGGCCAGCGCGAGCAGCGCGAGACTGGATATAGCGATCCTGAAACCCATGCTGATTCCGTCCGGTACGGGGCCTGAAACGACTAAAACGCACTATCACGCACCACGGGACCAGTCAAAACCTGCCACCGGTTGATCGGTTGCATCCCCGCCCATATTTTCCGGGCGCGATGGAGTTTCCCGACCCCCTGATCCCCGCCCGCCTTGTGCGGCGCTACAAGCGCTTTCTCGCCGATGTCGAGATCGCCCACGCGGATGGCGGCATCGAGGCGGTGACCGCCCATTGCCCCAACCCCGGCGCCATGACGGGGCTTGCCGAGCCGGGATCCGAGGTCTTCCTGTCGCCGGCGCGCAATCCGAACCGCAAGCTCAAGTTCACCTGGGAACTCATCCGGGTCGGGAAACACCTTGTCGGAATCAACACCGCGCACCCCAACGGACTGGTATCCGAGGCGATCCCGGCCGGTCGAATTCCCGAGCTCAACGGCTACGACAGCATGCGGCGCGAAGTGAAGTACGGCCAGAATTCGCGAATCGACATCCTGCTGGAATCCGACGGCAGACCGCCCTGCTACGTCGAAATCAAGAACGTCCACCTGAAACGTGACCGCCGCAAGAACACCGGCCTCGCCGAGTTTCCCGACAGCGTCACCGCGCGCGGTGCCAAGCACCTGCGCGAGCTGGCGGATGTGGCCGAGGCGGGCGCGCGCGCGGTCATGGTCTATGTGGTCCAGCGCGGCGATTGCGACCATTTCGCGCTGGCCGGAGACATCGACCCCGCCTATGCGGAGGCGTTCGCGAACGCCCGGCACCGGGGGGTTGAGGCGATCTGCTATGCGTGCGACGTTGCGCGCGACGGCATCGGGATCGCCAGACCCCTGCCGATCGAGACCTGAACCCGCTCCAGGCCGCGCGAATCATGAACGATACGCAGACAGCGACCCTCGACGCCGAAGCCCGGCGCATCCGGATTCACGGACCCGAAGCGTTCGAGGGGATGCGCCGCGCCGGCCGGCTGGCCGCGGAAACCCTCGACATGATCACCCCCCATGTGGTGCCGGGCGTGACGACCGAGGAACTCGACCGGCTGTGTCACGAGTTCATCCTGGATCACGGAGCGGTGCCCGCGCCGCTTGGCTACCGGGGTTTTCCCAAGTCGATCTGCACCTCGGTGAACCATGTGGTCTGCCACGGAATTCCCGGCGAAAAGCGCCTCGCCGAGGGCGACATCCTCAACATCGACGTGACCGTGATCCTCGACGGCTGGCACGGCGACACGAGCCGCATGTACACCGCCGGCGGGGTGAAGCGCCTTGCTGAACGCCTGATGGATGTGACTTTCCAGGCCATGTGGAAGGGAATCGACGTGGTGCGCCCGGGTGCAACCGTCGGCGACATAGGCCACGCGATCCAGGCCTTCGTCGAAGCCGAGCGGTTCTCGGTCGTCCGGGATTTCTGCGGCCACGGGCTGGGCGAGGTGTTTCACGACGCGCCGTCCATCCTCCATTTCGGACAGGCGGGCACGGGCGCGGAGCTGCGCGAAGGCATGTTCTTCACCATCGAGCCGATGGTGAACACGGGCCGGTTCGACGTGAAGATTCTGGGCGACGGCTGGACCGCCGTCACCAAGGACCGCTCGCTGTCCGCCCAGTTCGAACACTCGGTCGGGGTGACTGCCGACGGCGTGGAAGTGTTCACCCACTCACCGAAGGGCTGGGACCGGCCGCCCTACGGCTGAGGCGGCGCGAAGGCGATCCCGCGATGGCCGGCGGCGAGGGACACAAGGAACACCGGGCTCGGCTCCGTAAGAGATTCGCCGCAGATTCCGGCGCGGCCATGCCGGACTACGAGCTTCTCGAACTTCTGCTGTTCCACGCCATTCCGCGCCGCGACACGAAACCGCTGGCCAAGCGCCTGATCGACCGTTTCGGCAGCCTGGCAGCGGTCCTCGCCGCCGATCCGGGCGACATTGCAAAGGTGGATGGCGCGGGCGAGGCCACGGCCCTGCTTCTCAAGGTGTCGCACCAGGCGGGGCTGCGGCTGGCGCAGGCCGACTTGCGCGAACGGCGCGACCTGGGGTCCTGGGACCGGGTGCTCGACTATTGCCGTGCGACCCTCGCCCACCTGCCCCGCGAAAGCTTTCATGTCCTCTTTCTGGACCGGAAGAACGGCCTGATCGCGGCCGAGCAACAGTCGCGCGGGACCGTGGATCTTGCCTACTACATCACGCAAGGCGGCGATCCCGAAACGGTCGCACCGGTCGAGGAGGACATCGTGCGCGCCTACCACGAGGCGCTGTGCGCTGGCGGGGTTGCCGACTACGACTGGGAGACCTGCTGGCACGAGTATCGGCTGTTCGCGCTCTACGCGCTGGTGTTCCCGATTCTGGCCGCCGGGCTGATCGACGCAAAGGTCGAGGCCCAGCGCAATGCCATCGGTCTTCTGATTTCACGCGGCTTCGCGGCGGCCCGCCGCCTTGCATCCGTTGAGTTGCTGCCGGCTTGAAGACAGCGGCTGTCAGGTCACCGCGATCCGCACCAGCGCGAGAACCGCAGCCCTTCGCAGCAACGAAGGCCAGCGGCTCTGGCGGCGATTGAAGATACGCCGCGGCTGCATCGTGTTCTGGTAGGCCAATGACATCGCATTCCTCGCCCAATGCGTGTGCCGCATGGTGCGCCGTAAATGGTTAAAACTCGGTTAACCTTCATTAACGGTACACCTGTATGACCCGCGTGACGGTGGCCGGGGAACATGCCGACTCGCCTTGCCGGGGTATCACTCGCTCTCCTATCTTGAACGCCCATTCGAACGCCTCAGAATTCAGGGTTTCCCGACGATGATCCCCCGCTACAGCCGCCCCGAAATGACCGCGATCTGGGAACCGGAAAACCGGTTCCGCATCTGGTTCGAAATCGAGGCTCATGCCTGCGACGCACTCGCCGAACTCGGTGTCATTCCCAAGTCCGCGGCGCAGACCATCTGGGAAAAGGGCGCCTGGGAAATCGACCGCATCGACGCGATCGAGGCGGAAACCAAGCACGACGTCATCGCCTTCCTGACCAACCTCGCCGAACATGTCGGGCCGGAAGCGCGCTTCGTGCACCAGGGCATGACCTCGTCGGACGTGCTCGACACCTGCCTGTCGGTGCAGCTCACCCAGGCCGCGGACATCCTGCTGGCCGATCTCGACGGTTTGCTTGCGGCGCTCGAACGGCGCGCACGCGAACACAAGGACACGGTCTGCATCGGCCGCAGCCACGGCATCCATGCCGAGCCGACCACCTTCGGTCTCAAGCTGGCGGGCCACTACGCGGAGTTTGCACGCTGCCGCGACCGGCTTGCCAGCGCACGCGCCGAAATCGCCACCTGCGCCATCTCCGGCGCGGTCGGCACCTTCGCCAACGTCGATCCGGCGGTCGAGCGCCACGTGGCCGACAAGCTCGGGCTTGCGGTCGAACCGGTCTCCACCCAGGTCATCCCGCGCGACCGTCACGCCATGTTCTTTGCGGTGCTGGGCGTGATCGCCGGTGCGGTCGAACGGCTCGCCGTCGAGGTCCGGCATCTGCAGCGCACCGAGGTGCGCGAGGCGGAGGAATTCTTCGCGGCAGGACAGAAGGGTTCGAGCGCGATGCCCCACAAGCGCAACCCGATCCTGACCGAGAACCTGACGGGGCTGGCGCGTGTCGTGCGCTCCGCGGTCGTTCCGGCGATGGAGAACGTCGCGCTGTGGCACGAGCGCGACATCTCGCATTCCTCGGTCGAACGCATGATCGGGCCCGATGCGACCGTGACCCTGGATTTCGCATTGGCGCGCCTGACCGGCGTGGTGGACAAACTGCTGGTCTATCCCGACGCCATGCAGGCAAACATGGAGAAACTCGGCGGTCTGGTTCACTCGCAGCGCGTCCTTCTTGCGCTGACCCAGGCCGGAATGAGCCGCGAGGATGCCTACCGGGCCGTCCAGCGCAACGCGATGAAGGTATGGGAACTGCCCGAGGCCCAGCGCGAGGGTGCGTTCCTGCGGTTCCTGCAGGCCGACGGCGACGTCGCCGATCACCTCGACGCCGACGCACTCGCCGAACGTTTCGACCTCGGCTACCACACCAAGCATGTCGATACCGTCTTCGCGCGCGTGTTCGGAGACGGCTGATTGAGCGACGCGCGGCTGCCGACCGAGCTTTGGGTCAGCGCGGGTTTGCGGCGCGCTTCTGATCTCGGTGTACCGGCCTTCGTCGTGCGCAAGGGCGAGACGCAGTCGGGCACGGTCATCCTGAAGGTGAACCGGCTCGAGAACGGGTGTTCGGTCTTCACCCAGGCACGCGATATCGACGGCAGGCTCGGCTGGTTTCCGGCACTCGATGGCGCGACCGTGCCGGAGGCCGAAGCCGACGCCTACATAGAACGCAACGCCGCGCGTGACCCCGATATCTGGGTGATCGAAGTCGAACACCGGGACGGCTGGCATCCGTTCGACACGATGTGACGACGGTGCCAGACTGTCGGCCCCCGCCCCAGACCGAAACGGCATCATGACCGAAAATTGGACGCCCGAACGCGCCCTCACGCTCGCCGCGGGCACACCGCCGGGCGGGGGGCTCGACCGTGTCGCACGCGCACTCGAGAAGGCAATTGCCGCCGCCGGCACCGTCGCGGTCCCGGTATCGGTCGAGAACGTACCCGGCGACGGTGCGCGCCGGGTCTGGACCGAGTTCGTGGATGCGCACCCCGGCGACGGCCATGTGGTGAGCATCAGCTCGCCCAACCTCACGACCGACTATCTGGCGGGACTCGCGAATTTCAATCACGCCCGCTACACGCCCGTCGCGACCCTGGTCACCGAGTACATCGCATTCGCCGTGCGTGCCGAATCCGCCTATGCCAGCGGCACGGACCTGCTTCTGCGCCTGGAAGAAGAGCCCCACCACGTGACGGTCGCGCTTTCGACCGCGCTCGGAAATCCCAACCACATCGCGCTTGCCAAGCTGCTGCGCGCTCTGGGCTCGGACGTGAACGCGCCCATCGTGCGGGTGTTCGATTCCGCACTCGACGCGGTCGCCGACGTGATGGCCGGAAACGCCGATGCCTGCGCCGTGACCGCCGCGAGCCTGCTCGCCGAGGTCGATGCCGGCAATGCCCGACTGATCGCGATTTCGGCACCGGAACGGCTCGACGGCCGCTTCGCCGACGTCCCGACCTGGGACGAACTGGGCGTCCCGTGCGTCGTCGGCGCGTGGCGTGGCGTCACCGGCCCGGCCGGCCTGACTCGTGATCAGGTGGCGTTCTGGGAAGACATTCTGCGTTCGGCCGTGGCACAGCCGGTGTGGCAGGACGAACTGGCACGCCTGAGCTGGTCGGCAATGCACATCGACGGCAAGGCGCTCGCCGGTCACCTCGAACGGGAATACGCGGAGTATGCCGAACTGCTCGGCGAACTGGGGCTTCTGAAGGTTTGAGCCCGCCGGCGCGCGCTCAGTCAGCGCCCTCGACCAGACGCAGGTCGCGGACCACGGCGTCACCCAGCACTTCCAGGGCCGCTGCGTACTCGGCGCTCTCATGCACGGCAATCGCGGTTTCCAGGGAATCGAACTCGACAACGGTCGTACGTTCGAGGATGCCCGCCTCATACGCCTTGGCGGCCGTGCCTCGCACGACGAACCGGCCACCGGCGGCCTCGATCGCAGGCCCCGCGATCTTCGCGTAGGCCATCAGCTTCTCTGTGTCGCGAATCTCGCGATAGGCGACCACCCAGTATCCCTTCGGCATTCGTCTCTCCTGTTTTTCCTCAATGGCAAAGGGCGCCTCAAAAGGCGCCCTTTGCCGCGTAACGTTCCCTGCTGACGGCTACTCGCCGTCGTGAATCTGGCGCATCGCCTCGGCGAGCAGTTCGTCCATGTGCTTGCGCACGAGATGCTCGGACGTATCGACGCCCTTGCCCTGCAGGTCACCGAAGACCTTCTCCAGCACGTCGTCGTCGCCGGGCCGCTCGAAGTCGGACTTGATGACCTCCTGTGCATAGGCGTCGGCATCGGCGCCGGCGAGGCCCATCTGCTCCGCTGCCCAAAGACCGAGCAGCTTGTTGCGCCGCGCGGTCGCCTTGAACTTGAACTCCTCATCGCGCTTGAACTTGTTCTCGAAACTCTTCTCGCGCTCGTCGAATGATGACATGGCTTTGCCGCTCTCCAGGTTGGGTACTTGCCGCTGGCAGGTTCTACCTAGATATAGTGGTCCCGCGTTCCGGTTTGAAACGAAAATTCCCTCAAGAATGTGCACTCTCGTCATCCTCCGCCGTCCCGGACATGCCTGGCCGCTGCTGATCGCCGCGAACCGCGACGAGATGACCGACCGGGCATGGCAACCGCCGGCACGTCACTGGCCCGACCGGACGGATGTGGTCGGTGGGCTGGACGAACTGGCGGGCGGAACCTGGCTGGCGGTCAACGACAATGACGTGGCAGCCGCGATCCTCAACCGCGAGGGCTCGCTCGGTCCCACGATGGACAAGCGCTCGCGCGGCGAACTGGTGCTGGAGGCGGTCGATCACGCCGACGCAGCCGAGGCCGCCGCGGCGCTCGCCGCACTCGACGGCAGCGCCTACCGCTCGTTCAACCTGATCGTCGCCGACAATGCCTCTGCCTGGTGGATTCGCGGCACAGAAGCGCCGCTGGTGGAAGTGTTCGAGGTATCGCCCGGCCTGCACATGATCACCTCGCGCGAGCTCGACGACACGGCGAGCCAGCGCATCGGGCGGTTCCTGCCGCGATTCCAGGCCGCACCGGAGCCCGACGTCGAAGCCGGCGACTGGTCCGGCTGGACGTCTCTGCTCACCACCCGGCTGCACGACGCAAGCGAAGACCCGCGTGAGGCGATGTGCATCGTCACCGACAAGGGGTACGGCACCGTGTCGAGCACCCTGCTCGCCCTGCCCTCGGCCGATCGCCCCGAGGCCGAACGTGTTTGGCGGTTCGCGGCCGGCCGGCCGGACACGCACCCCTACGAACTCATTGAGAACCCGGCATGAACAACCCCGTCCGCATCGATTCACTGGATCACCTCGTCCTCACGGTCGCCTCGATCGAGACGACCTGTGCCTTCTATGTCGACGTGTTGGGCATGACGGTCGAAACCTTCGAGGGCGGGCGCACCGCGCTGCGCTTTGGCGACCAGAAGATTAACTTGCACCTGGCGGGCCACGAGTTCGAGCCAAAGGCAACGACCCCGGTACCGGGCAGCGGCGACGTCTGTTTCCTCACGTCGGTGCCCATCGAAGACGTCCTCGAACATGTCCGCGGCCTGGGAATCGACATCATCACCGGCCCCGTACCGCGCACCGGCGCCACGGGCACCCTCAGTTCCATCTACTTTCGCGATCCGGACGGCAACCTGATCGAGGTCGCGAACCTCGTTTCACACGAATAGCGACGGCAAGGAGACCACCATGACCGACAACCGCTTCGACGTGTCAGACCGCGTCATAATCGTGACCGGCGCCGGCCAGGGCCTGGGCCGCGAGTACGCGCTCGCGCTGGCCGAAGCGGGGGCCATCCCGATTCTGGCGGACATCAACGGCGAGAACGTGGACAAGGTCGCTGCCGAGATCGATGCCGCCGGCGGCCGCTGCCTCGCTATTCAGACCGACGTCACCGACATCGCCTCGGTGGAGGCGATGGTCGCCGCCACGCTCGACGCACACGGACGGATCGACGTGCTGGTCAACAATGCCGCGATTTTCGCGACCATTCCCCGGTGCGCGTTCGACGAAATTCCGCTGGACGAATGGGACCGCGTAATCCGGGTGAACATCACCGGCTCGTATCTTTGCGCACGCGCCGTTGCGCCGGCGATGCGCGCAGCCGGACAGGGCCGGATCATCAACGTGTCGTCCGGCACCGTTCCGCAAGGCGTGCCGGGTTTCCTGCACTACGTGACGTCGAAATCGGCGATCATCGGCATGACCCGCGTGCTGGCACGCGAGCTGGGCGACCACAACATCAACGTCAACACGCTGATGCCCGGTTACACCACGACCGAGATCGACCATGCGAGCATGGACGAGGACCTGCACGGCTTCATCCAGGGCAAGCGACTGCTGAAACGCCCGGGTGTGCCCGACGATCTGGTCGGAGCGGTGATATTCCTTGCCTCGCCCGCGAGCGCATTCATGTCGGGACAGACGCTTGCCGTGTGCGGCGGCGAGGTGATGATCTAGTCTCGACTGATATCCGAAGGGAAAAGGAAACGCACGATGAGCGAGGTTCTGCGCGCCGACTGGTTCGATCTGTCCGACGATGACCGCGAGGCGCATCTGACATGGCTGCACGGTGTGTTTCTTCCTGCCCTGCAGGCGGCATCGGGAATCTCCTGGGTCGGGCACTACGAGATCATTGCGCACCCTGACCGCCCCTACATCCCGGGCGCACCGAGCCGGCGGGAGACAACCGACCCGTCGGTGCCGATTGGCTGGCAGAACGTCTTACTGACGGCCGGCACATCGACCGATGCCTTCCTCGGGCCGGCCAACGGCGTCGATGCGCTGCATGCCGACAACGCGGCCGCGCTCGGTGCCTGGCTGAACCACCGCGCTTGCGTCTTCATCGAGGAAAAGGTCGTGAACGGACCAGA
>JAYPUG010000002.1:12738-26229 GCA_038133965.1 Rhodospirillaceae bacterium
GACCAGAAGACCGCGTCGCGCCCTACGGCATGGGCCCGCCACCGGCCATGCAGATCGGCTCGTTCAACGCGCTCACCCCCGAAGACGGCGAGGAACTGGCACGCTGGTATCGCTCAGAGCGATTCCCGCGTATCGCAGTGTCGCGCAGCATTATCCGTGGTCGAAAAATGCTCTCGGCGACGGGCTGGGCCAAGCATGGCGTTCTTTGGGAAGGCACAGAGCTCGGCCCGGACGACTACTCGTTCGAACCGCGGTTCATCGAAGTCGACCGGGGCGAGGAATGGCCAGGCCGCCATGTCCTCGAATACGTTGAGCATGCACCCGGCAGTCCCCATGCGGGGCGGAGGATCTGGCCGAAATTGTAGCCGCGCGCGAACCCACCGACCTATTCGAAGTCCATGTCCTGCTTGAAGCCCTGGCGTTCCCACTGCAGGAAATTGACCATCTCGTAAGCCGCCGAGGCGTCCAGCGTCTGGTTGTGTTGGGCCGCGACGTAGCGGTTCACCGAACGTTTGGTCCAGGCGAGCGCCAGCGGCGGTTTTTCAAGCAACTTGCCGACCAGCCGATCGACTTCCTTGTCCAGGTCGACCAGCGGCACGGCGTAGTTGATCATGTGCAGATCGGCGAGCTGGCGCGCAGTGTATTCTTTTCCGAGCATCAGATACTCCTTGGCCAGCGGCGGCGCCATGTAGAGCGGTATCAGCGACGCCCCGCCATCACCCGGCACGATCGCAAAGGGCGGACCGTAGGGCGCCACATCGCCCATCGCCATGTGCATGTCGGCGATCCGTGCGTCCTCGCGCGCGACGATGATGTCGCAACCCAGCATCAGGCTCTGTCCGAAACCGACCGCATCGCCGTTGACGCGCGCGATCACCGGCTTTTCCATTTCCGTCAGTGCCTGGTGGGCACGGATGATGCCGTTGAAGACCTTCCACGAGCCCTTCGGGTCGTTGTGCCCCCCCAGCGCGCCGGGTTCCTCGTAAACATCGGTGCGCGGCGCGACCATGAACTCGCCGTCGCGCGCACCGGTCAGGATGACCACGCGCACGCCCTGATCGTCGCGCAGCTTCGACAGGGCCAGCCCGATCTCCCAATGAAAATCGAGGGTGCGACCCGCCTGGATGCCCTCGGTGAGATTGATCATGTGGATCACTGCGACCTCGTCGCGGCGCTCGATGCGAAGCGTTCCGAACTCCTCGTCCTTCATTGTTTCATCCTCCCTAGAGGTACTGGCCGAACCACGCGACGGCTTCGGCCATGCCGATCTCGTGCATCTCGGGATTGCAGAAGTAATAGCTCTCGTAGTGCTGGGCACCCGGCAGCATCACCAGCTTCTTGGGCTCTCCCAGCGCCGCGAAACAGCCGAACTGTTCCTCGGGCGGCACCGTGCAGTCGTCCTCGGCATAGATCACGAGCACCGGGCGCGGCGAAATCAGGTGCGCCACCTTCTCGGGCCGGAAGCGCATGCACGCCTCGGCGCTCTCGAGGTCGTAGTCCGAAACATAGTGTCCGTGCTTCTGGTGGTGCTGCTGGATCACGTCGAGCGTATGCGGATCGGTCAGCATGATGTCGAGCAATGGCCAGTAGGTCGCCTCACCCGAGGTCACACGCTTGCGCGCCGCCTCGGCCACCTGCTTGCGGAAATCCAGCCATTCGTGCGGCCTGCGCGCCTGCTGCATCCAGCGCAGGCCGTCGGACACGCCAACGGAATTGACGATCACCTTGATGCGCTCGTCGAACGCCGCGCACCAGATGACCGATGCGCCACCCCAACTCGTGCCGTAACAACCCATCCGGTCGCGGTCCACGCCGTCCACCGTCTCCATGTAGGTGAAGGCGTCGTACACATCCTGGGCTTGCTCCAGCGGGCGGTGACGGCCACGTTCGCCTCCGCTCTCGCCGAAGCCGCGGTGGTCGGGCGCGAGCACGAAGTAGCCTTCCTCCCAGAGGCGGCGCGGCACATCCATGCCGTACACCTCCTTCATGCCCGAATAACCGTGCAGGCAGACGATGGCCGGCCGCACCGGATCGCCGGGCTTCCAGTCGGCCGGCGTATACAGGTGCGCAGCGATCTCGATGCCGTCGCTGAAGAAGGTGACGTCCTCCCAGACCTTTTCGCGTTCGGTCATGGCTCTCCTCCGGGTTATGATTGACGGGAAGTCTGACAACAAAGCCGGTCACCGGCAATCGGAGGAGCGCCCAATGAAATCCATCGAGGTCACACCGGAGCAGATGGCCGCCCGCGCGGCGAAGTTCGACGACCTGGTCCCCTACAAGCAGCAGCATGACGCATCCAACCGCATCCCCGTCGGCGTCGTCGAGAAGCTGACCGCCCACAACGTCTATCCGATCATGGTCCCCGAGGCCTACACCGGACGCAGTTCCATGGCGCCGATCAAGGCGGGCGAGAACGTCGTGCTCGCGATCGCCGAGTGCCCGCCGGGCGACGGCCCGGGCCTGCACAACCACGAAATCACCATCGAAAGTTTCCTGTGCCTGCAGGGCCGGTTCGAGATCACGTGGGGCGACGAAGGCGAGAACAGCATGGAACTCGGCCCCCTCGATTTCGTGTCGATACCGCCCGGCGTGAGCCGCGCATTCCGCAACATTTCCGACGAAACGGCGCGCCTGCTCGCCGTGATCGAACTGGCCGATCCCACGAGTAACGACCGCGTCGCCTACGCACCGTCGGTCGCGGACGAGGTGGAACGCGACTTCGGGCCGGAAACCCTGGCCCGGCTCAAGGAGATCGGGTTC
The DNA here is from genome assembly GCA_038133965.1 of Rhodospirillaceae bacterium. Lineage (GTDB taxonomy): Bacteria > Pseudomonadota > Alphaproteobacteria > UBA6615 > UBA6615 > JAYPUG01. The sequence goes on from JAYPUG010000002.1 coordinate 15,499, forward strand.
AAGTTCAACGCCGGGCTCGACGACTGACCGTTCGATGAGGATCGTCCGTTTCCACGAGCACGGCGGCCCGGAAGCGCTGCGCGTCGAGGACGTGGCGGAACCCGCACCCGGGCTCGGCGAGGTGCGCGTCCGCGCCGAGGCGATCGGTGTGGGCGTTCCCGACAAGTTGATGCTGAACGGGAATTACCCCTGGTGCCCGCCCCTGCCCGTGATCCCGGGAAACGAAATGGCCGGAACCATCGACGCCGTGGGCGACGGCGTGACGCGCTTCTCCGCCGGAGAGCGGGTGTACATCAACTCGCGCGAGTTGCCCGAACGCGGCGGCGGCTATGTGGAGGCTGCGGTCGTTCCCGCCGACGTCCCGTTCGCGCTGCCCGGCGGGGTCTCCGCCGAACAGGCGGTGACGCTGGGCAACTACCAACTCGCATGGCTGCTCCTCAACGAGGCCGCATCGCCGCGCGCGGGCCAGTCGATCCTCGTGCACGCGGCGGCAGGTGGCGTCGGCAACGCCCTCATCCAGCTGGGCAAGGGCATGGGGCTGAACGTGTTCGGCATCGCCGGCGGTCCCGAGAAGTCCCGCTATGTGGCCGGCCTGGGCGCGGACGGCGTGATCGACCGGAAGAACGAGGACATCGCAGTGCGCGTCGGTGAAATGACGGGCGGTACTGGCATGGATGTCATCTACGATTCCGTCGGCGGTCCTGCGTTCCAGCAGGACTTCGACATGCTCGCGCCGGTGGGCACGGTCGTCCTGTTCGGCTATCTGGGCGGTCACCCCGACCCGAATGTCTATGACGCAATGCGCGCCAATTTCGGTAAGAGCCTGGCCATGCGCCTCTTCAGCATCCACGTCTATGACGACCGGCCGGACCTGCGCCGCCACGCCATGGAGCAGGCCATCGCCGCACTGGCCGACGGCTCCGCCATCCCGCACATCCACACAACGATGAAACTGGCCGATGCCGCCGACGCGATCCGGCTGCTCGAAAGCGGCACCGTCACGGGCAAGATCGTGCTCACGCCCTGAGCGGCGTCTGTCCGACCACCGGCAACGGGACACGCGAAACCATGAAGATCGTTCGCTTCCACGAGTATGGCGGTCCCGACGTGTTGCGGGTCGAAGACGCACCGGAACCGGAGCCCGGCCCGGGCGAAGTGCGCGTGCGCGCCGAGGCGATCGGGGTGGGTGCGCCGGATATCCTCGTGCGCACTGGCACGGACGTGAAGACCTGGCCGTTGCCCATGACGCCGGGAAACGATGTGGCGGGCACCGTGGATGCCATCGGCGACGGCGTGACGCGCTTCGCGCCCGGGGACCGGGTCTATGTCACCTCGCGCGAGCTGCCGCTGCGCGGGGGCGGGTACGCCGAGGCGCGCGTCGTGCCCGAGACCGCGCCGTTCGCCATTCCGCAGGGTGTCGCCGCCGAGGAGGTCGTGACCCTCGGCAACTACCATGTCGCCTGGATGCTCCTGAACCACGCCGCGAAACCACAGCCCGGCGATACCATCCTCGTCCACGCGGCCGCCGGCGGCATCGGCAGCGCGCTGGTTCAGCTGGGCGCTCTGCAGCGCCTCACCGTCTATGGGATCGCCGGCGGCACCGAAAAGTCGGCGTATGTATTGGAGATGGGTGCCGACGCCGCGATCGACCGGAAATCCGAGCGGGTGCCGGAACGCATCGCCGGGCTGACCGGGGGCAACGGCGTCGATTTCATCTATGATTCCGTGGCCGGACCGGCATTCGCAGAAAACTTCGACATGCTCGCCGTCTCCGGAACGCTGATCCAGTTCGGCTTCCTCGCAGGACACCCAGATCCGAACATTCACGAGCCGATGGCACGCGATTTCACGCGCAACCTCGCGTTCCGAATTTTCAGCATCCACTACTTCGATGACAAGCCCGAGCAACGGCGCCCCGCGATGGAGCACATCATCGGGCTTCTGGCAGACGGCAAGATCGCGCCGCGGGTGCACACCGGCCTCAGCCTCGACGAGGCCGCCGACGCGCACCGCCTGCTCGAAAGCGGGACCGTGACGGGGAAAATCGTGCTCACGCCCTGACGGGCCAGAAAGACGGGAGGACGCCATGAACGCCATCGACCTCAAGGGCCGCCACGCCATCGTCACCGGCGGCGCCAAGGGCATCGGCCTGGCCATCGCCGCGCGCTGCCTCGCTTCGGGCGCGAAGGTCTCGATCTGGGACATCGACACCGCACGCATGGACGCAGCTATTGCGGGTCTCGGGGCCGACGACCGGGTGCGCGGCGACTCGGTCGATGTGACCGACGAAGCGGCGATCACCGACGGCCTCTCGCGCGCGGCAGAGGCCCTCGGCAACGTCGATATCCTGGTGAACAACGCCGGTGCGGTGGGCACGCTGGGCCGGGTCTGGGAGCAACCGGTCGAGAACTGGCAGCGGATGCTCACCCTGAATCTCACGGCGCCGTTCCTGTGCTGCCGAGCTGTCGTGCCCCACATGATCGCGAACGGTTACGGGCGCGTCGTCAACATCGCGTCCAACGCGGCCAAGATGGGAACCCCCAACAACGCGCCATACGCCGCGGCCAAGGCGGGCGTGGCGAGCCTGACCAAGACGCTCGCGCGCGAAACCGCGGGCACGGGCGTGCTGGTCAACGCGATTGCGCCGGGCGGCACCAACACCGAGCTGTTCGACGACCTGTCGGACGCCTATCGCGAGCAGATCACTTCGGCAATGCCGCTTGGACGGCTGATCGAGCCCGACGAGGTGGCCGCGCTGGCTGTTTGGGCGGCGTCGGAGGACTGCTCCGGCACCACCGGCTTCATCTTCGACATTTCGGGTGGCCGCTCGGACTACTGAGTACGCCGGACCACGCGAATCGTTTGTTCGCGGCCCCCCTGCTTGCTATACCTCGCGGGCGCGCGCCCCCGGGTGCGGCGGCGCGCATTCTCGCGGAAAACCAGACCATGTCGCGACGCAGAAAGATCTATGAAGGCAAGGCCAAGGTCCTGTTCGAGGGACCGGAGCCGGGCACGCTCGTCCAGTATTTCAAGGACGACGCAACCGCCTTCAACAACCAGAAGCACGGGGTCATCACCGGCAAGGGTGTGCTGAACAACCGGATCTCGGAATACCTGATGCTGCGGTTGGCGGAGGTCGGCATTCCGACGCATTTCGTGCGGCGCCTCAACATGCGCGAGCAGCTGGTGCGCGAGGTCGAGATCATTCCGGTCGAGGTGGTGGTGCGCAACATCGCGGCCGGTTCGATCTCGAAACGCTTCAACATCGAGGAGGGCACGCCCCTGCCCCGCTCGATCGTCGAGTACTATTACAAGTCCGACGAGCTGGGTGATCCGCTGATCTCCGAAGAGCACATCACGGCATTCGGCTGGGCCGCGCCGCAGGACATCGACGACATCCTGGCGATGAGCCTGCGGATCAACGACTTCCTGTCGGGCCTGTTCCTGGGCATCGGACTGCGCCTCATCGACTTCAAGCTCGAGTTCGGGCGCCTGTACGACGAGAACGACCAGATGCGTATCGTGCTGGCCGACGAGATCACGCCGGACGGCTGCCGGCTCTGGGACGTCGAGACCAACGAGAAGATGGACAAGGACCGGTTCCGCCGCGATCTGGGCGGCGTCGCCGAGGCCTATCAGGAAGTGGCGCGCCGGCTGGGCATCCTGCCCGAGGCGAGCCAGCAGGACGTGAAGGGTCCTGCGACCATGCAATAACCCTGACCCCGGGGCATTCCGTTGAAAGCGCGCATCCACATCACCCTCAAGAACGGTGTCCTGGACCCCCAGGGCAAGGCGATCCACCACGCACTGGAGGGGCTGGGGTTCGACGGGGTCGAAGACGTCCGCCAGGGAAAGTTCATCGAGATCGCGCTCGCCGATGGCGACACGGAAGCCGCCAAGGCGAAGGTCGCGGAGATGTGCGAGAAGCTGCTGGCCAACACCGTGATCGAAGATTACGCCGTCGAGATCGTTTGATGACGCGACGCCGCGAGAGCGACGCCACACCGCCTCATGGCCCCCGACCCAAGATTGCGTGACGTCTTCGGCCTGTTTCAGGCCGGCCGCCTGCGCGAGGCCGAGCAGGGCTGCCGTGCCGTCCTGAAAGCGAACCCGAACGAACCCGATGCGCTCATGCTGCTCGGCATCCTGTGCGCGCAGTCCGGGCGGATGCCCGACGCCGAAGGGTTCCTGTCACGCGCCGTGACGGCACGCCCGAACGACGCAAATCTTCATTTCAATCTGGGCGAGTGCCAACGGCGCATGGCGCACGACGCAGACGCCGAAACCTCCTACCGCAAGGCGCTTGAGCTCCCCCCCGGACCGGGCAGATGCCGCGCGCAACCTTGCCGGTTTGCTTGTCCAGAGGAGCAACCTCGACGCGGCAGAGGCCGTGTGCCGGGCCGCACTCGCACGTGCGCCGAAAGACGCGGGCCTGCACAACCAGATTGGCAGCGTTCTCCTCGAACGTGGCGACGCCTCGACGTCGCATGAACATTTCGCCAAAGCCGTTGAACTGGAACCCGGGAACCTCTCGGCACGACGGAATCTGGCCATAGCCCGCATGCAGCTTGGCAATCCCCAGGGCGCACTGGACGTTTTGGGAGCTATTCTCGACAAACATCCGAACGCGGTGGAAATCCTCTGCCTGGCGGGCGGCGCGCTCAACCAACTGGGGCGGTATCAGGAGACCATCCCCCTGATGCAACGCGCTCTCGAGGCGGATCCGGACTCCGTCGATGCCACGGTCGCGCTTGGCACGGCGTACAGGTATTCGCGCGAGGCGGAAAAGGCGCTCGACTGTTTCCGGCGCGCCGCCGAGCTCGACCCGAATGCGGCGCGGCGCTGGTCACAACAGGCGTCGATGCTCTCCCGCATGTCGTTGCTGGAGGACGCGAGGGAACCGTTGGCGCGTGCCTTGTCCCTCGACCCGTCGGATCCGCTCGCCGGTCTGGTATCGGCACAAATCGCGCGCCGCGAGGGCGATGCCGCACGGGCAAGAGACATTCTCGTGCCCATCTCCGATGCCGAACCCAACCTGCAGCTTCGCGGATCGCTTCATTATGAACTGGCGTACTCCTGCGAAGCACTGGGCCAGTATGCGGAGGCTTTCGAAAACCTGTCGAAGGCCAACGACGAGCGCGCGCAGACACCCGCTTCCCGCCAGGTCGACAGCGGCCACTTCTTCAAGGTCCTGACCGCGGTGGAGGCATACTTCTCGCAGGCCACGCTCCCCCCGATGCTGCCGGGATGGTCCCGGGCTGCGCCGGACGACGGCCTGCCCACACCATACTTCCTCGTGGTTTTCCGCGCTCGGGGACGACGCTGGTCGAGCGGCTTCTGGATGCCCATCCGGAGATACTCGCCACCGACGAGCTGCCAATGGTCACCGCAATGCAGCAGGAGCTGGTTGCCATGACCGGGCGCGAAGACGCCTATCCGGAATCACTCGACACCCTCGACGAGGCTGGCCTGCGCCGGCTCCGCGAGGTCTATTGGGCCTGTTTCGAGGCAATGTCTCCGGAACCGCTGGGTGCGCGTACGCTGGTCGACAAGCATCCGTTGAATCTCCAGCGGCTGGGGCTGATCTATCGAACGTTCCCCGACGCACGCATTCTCGTCGCCCTGCGCGACCCGCGCGATGTCTGCATCAGCTGCTTCGCGTCCGACTTCCGGCCCAACTTCGCTACCGTGCAATTCTACGACCTTGCGACGACGGTACAGACCTACGCGCGAGTCATGCGGTTGTGGCAGCGGTATCGGGAGATACTGCCGTTGACCACGCACACCTACCGCTACGAAGACCTGGTCGCCGATCCGCCGGCCGTCCTCGGCGGTATCGTCGAGTTCCTCGGCCTCGCCTGGCACGACGGCATCGTCGAGGGCGGCCAGAAAAGCGCCGGAAGCTATATCTCGACGCCGAGCTTCTCGTCCGGCACCGAGCCGATCAACCCGCGTTCCATATCGCGCTGGGAGAGATACGCCCCGCAGCTTGAGCCGCTCATGGACACTCTTGCGCCGTTCATCGACGATTTCGGCTACGGCTGAACAACAACACCCTGCAGCCTGGATGACAATTCGGGAAACGGAGAACCGAACGGACATCCCCGCCTTCCACAACCCGCCCGATTGCGACTCGTGACCCGGGCTGATAGCACGGAACGAGTGACCGCCCGGGCCCCTTTCATGCCGCAAACCGCCGTCATCGTCTTTCCAGGATCGAACTGCGACCGCGATGTCGCGGTCTCCCTCGAAGGCGCCCTGGGCACGCGGCCGCGCATGGTCTGGCACGGCGACAGCGAGCTTCCCGCAGTCGATCTGATCGTCGTCCCCGGCGGGTTTTCCTATGGCGACTACCTGCGCTCCGGCGCGATGGCGGCGAACAGCCCCATCATGCGCGAAGTGATCGACCGGGCCGGAAAGGGTGTGCCCGTGCTGGGCATCTGCAACGGTTTCCAGGTCCTGACCGAGTGCGGGCTGCTGCCGGGCGTGCTGATGCGCAACGCCAGCCTGAAGTTCGTGTGCCGCGATGTGGACCTGCGCGTCGAACGCACCGACACCTTGTTTACCGGCCGCTATGACGAAGGCCAGGTGATCCGCATTCCCGTCGCGCACCACGACGGCAACTTCTTCACCGACCCCGACACGCTCAAGGCGATCGAGGACAACCGCCAGGTCGCCTTCCGCTACTGCGCGCCCGACGGCACAGTGGGAGGCGCGGCCAACCCGAACGGCTCGCTGGCCGACATCGCCGGCGTGTTCAACGCGGCCGGAAACGTTCTGGGTATGATGCCGCACCCCGAGCGGCTAGCCGACCCGCTGCTCGGCGGGACCGACGGCGCGCCGATGTTCACGGCGCTGGCAGAGGCGATCGCGGCATGAGCGCGCCTGCCGAGCGCCCCGAAGACCTGATGGGCCTGTCGGACGACGAGTACGACACGATCCTCGAAATCCTCGGCCGGGCGCCCAACTTCACCGAACTGTCGATCTTCTCGGTCATGTGGTCCGAGCACTGCTCGTACAAATCCTCGAAGTTCTGGCTGAAGACCCTGCCGACCGAGGGGCCGCAGGTCATCCAGGGCCCCGGCGAGAATGCCGGCGTGGTCGATATCGGCGGCGGGCTGGCGGCAATCTTCAAGATCGAGAGCCACAACCACCCCTCCTTCATCGAGCCCTACCAGGGCGCTGCGACGGGCGTGGGCGGCATCCTGCGCGACGTGTTCACCATGGGGGCACGGCCCGTCGCGAACATGAACGCACTGCGTTTCGGCAGCCCCGACCACCCCAAGACGCGCCACCTGGTCTCCGGCGTGGTGTCGGGCATCGGCGGCTACGGCAACTGTATCGGCGTGCCAACCGTGGGCGGCGAGGTCAATTTCGACCCCGCCTACAACGGCAACATCCTGGTCAACGCCATGACCGTCGGCATCGCGGCCACCGACAAGATTTTCTATTCGGCCGCCGCCGGCGTCGGCCTGCCCGTCGTCTATGTCGGCTCCAGGACCGGGCGCGACGGCATTCACGGCGCGACCATGGCGTCGGCCGAGTTCGACGACGATTCCGACGAAAAGCGCCCGACGGTGCAGGTCGGCGACCCGTTTACGGAGAAGCTGCTGCTCGAGGCGTGCCTCGAACTGATGGCGACCGACGCCATCGTCGCCATCCAGGACATGGGAGCAGCCGGCCTCACCTCCTCATCGGTCGAGATGGCCAGCAAGGGCGAGGTCGGGATCACCCTGAACCTGAATACCGTGCCGATGCGCGAGACCGGCATGCAGCCCTTCGAGCTCATGCTGTCGGAAAGCCAGGAACGCATGCTGATGGTGCTCCAGCCCGGCCGCGAGGACGAGGCCCGCGCCATCTTCGAGAAGTGGGAACTGGACTTCGCCGTCATCGGCGAGACGAACACCAGCGAGCGGCTGGTCCTGATGTGGGACGGCGAAGTCGCGGCAGACATCCCGGTTCCGCCGCTGGTTGCGGCCGCACCCGAATACGAACGGCCCTGGACCGCGACTCCACCCCGCGCGGTCGTCACGGCCGTCGATGTGGCCGCACCCGAAGATGTCGGCCAGGCGCTTCTGGAACTGATCGCGTGCCCCGACCTGTGTTCGCGCCGCTGGGTGTGGGAGCAGTACGACCACATGGTCATGGGCGACACGGTCGGACGCCCCGGGGGCGACGCCGCTCTGGTGCGTGTGCACGGCACGAACAAGGCGCTCGCCATCGCCACCGACTGCACGCCGCGCTATGTCGAGGCGAACCCGGTCGAGGGCGGTAAACAGGCGGTCGCCGAGGCCTGGCGCAACGTCACAGCGACGGGCGCGACGCCACTCGCGGTCACCAACAACCTCAATTTCGGCAATCCCGAGCGGCCCGAGATCATGGGACAGCTGGTCGGCGCCATCCAGGGGATGGGTGCGGCCTGTTCCGCGCTCGATGCGCCCGTCGTTTCGGGCAACGTCTCGCTCTACAACGAGACCAACGGCGAGGCCATCCTGCCGACCCCGGTGATCGGCTGTGTCGGCCTGCTCGACGACCTTGCGAAGCGCGCCGGCGGTGCATTCACCGGCGATGGCGAGGCGGTGTTCGTCGTCGGAGAGACCGCAGGCTGGCTCGGCTGTTCGATTTACCAGCGCGAGCTGGCGGGCGGCACCGCCGGTGCGCCGCCGCCCGTCGATCTGGATGTCGAACGGCGGAACGGCGACTTCGTGCGCGCTTCCATCCTCGCTGGCCGTGTTTCGGCCTGCCACGACGTCAGCGACGGCGGGCTCGCCGTGGCGCTTGCGGAGATGGCGATCACGGGCGGCGTCGGTGCCACGATCGATGCAGATACGGACCTGCCGGCGCACGCCTGGGCCTTCGGCGAGGACCAGGCACGCTACATTGTTGCCACTGACAATCCCGACGGGTTCGTCGCCACGGCAGAGGCCGCCGGGGTGCAGGTTTTCCGCATCGGGACCACCGGTGGGACCGCGTTGACACTCCCCGGGGCCAAGCCTATATCCCTCGCGGAACTGCGCGACGCACATGCCCGCTGGTTCCCCGCGTACATGGCGGCCGGCTGAGCCGCGCCGCATCGACCCCGGGAGCAAGACCGCCATGCCCATGGCCGCGAGCGAGATCGAAAACCTGATCAAGGCCGCGCTGCCCGACGCCGAAGTGCGGATCGACGACCTGCGCGGCGACGGCGACCACTATCTCGCACACGTCGTTTCGGCGGCGTTCGCGGGAAAGACCCGGGTCCAGCAACACCAGATGGTCTATGACGCGCTCCAGGGCCGCATGGGCGGCGAGCTGCACGCGCTCGCCCTCCAGACGGCGACCCCCGAGACCGCCTAGACTGACCGAGCGGAGGCTCCGATGAGCGACAATCCCGTACACGACCGCATCAAGACGGACATCGACCAGAACGAGGTCATGCTCTTCATGAAGGGTACGCCCGTCTTTCCCCAATGCGGATTCTCCGCCGCCGTGGTCCAGATCCTGAACCATATGGGCGTCAAGTTCGGGAGCGCCGACGTGCTGATCGACCCGGAAATCCGCAACGGGATCAAGGAGTTCACCAACTGGCCGACGGTGCCGCAGCTCTACGTGAAGGGCGAGTTCGTGGGCGGCTGCGACATCGTGCGCGAGATGTTCGAGACGGGCGAACTCGAGCAGTTCTTCAACGACAAGGGCATCGCACGCGAAGCGGAATAGCCGCATCGCGATACGCTATCCTCGACGGGCCGCGCTAAACCGCGGCCCGTTTCGATTCCGGCCCCTTTCGGGTCCTTCCCCGCTCGACGGCGCGCCATGACCACCCCGACATCCCCACCCGCACAGCGCCGGTTTACCGCGGAAGAGACGGCGGGTCTCGCCTTCGGCGTCAGCGGCTTCATGATCTGGGGTCTGACGCCGCTCTACTTCAAGGCGCTCGGCCCCCTGCCCGCGACCGAGATCACGGCCCACCGCTTCGTCTGGTCGCTGGTCTTCATGGTGCTCGTGATGACCGCAGGCCGCCAATGGCCGGCCGTGGCGCGCGCCGTCACAGACCGACGGGTGCTCGCGATTCTCCTCGTGACGGCGCTCCTCATCGGCGTGAACTGGTGGGTGTTCATCCACGCCGTTCTGGTGGACCGGATCGTCGCCGCGAGCATCGGCTACTTCATGAACCCGCTGGTCAGCGTGCTGCTGGGCTTCGTCATCCTGCGCGAGCGTCTGTCCGTGCTGCAGTGGGGGGCCGTGGGGCTCGCAGGCGCGGGCGTACTCACCCAGGTGATCGCCTACGGGACAGTACCGTGGATCACCCTGGTCCTCGCGCTCACCTTCGCGACCTACGGGCTGATCCGCAAAACGGCGCCGGTGAGCGCCTCGTCGGGCCTTCTGATCGAGACCGCACTCTTGCTGCCCGTCGCGCTCGGCATCCTCGTGTGGATGGAGGCTGCGGGGACCGGCGCCTTCGGATCGCGCGGGCCCGGCTTCGCCGCATTGCTTGCCTTCGCGGGAATCGCCACGGGTCTACCGCTCCTGCTCTATTCGGCCGGCGCGCGGCGGATCAAGCTCGCGACCATCGGGCTGCTGCAGTACATCGCGCCGTCGGGCAACCTGCTGATCGCCGTTTGGGTGTTCGGCGAACCCTTCACGCGGGTCGAGGCACTTACCTTTGCCTTCATCTGGTCGGCGTTGATCCTCTACACCGCCGAAATCTGGCGCACGCGCTGCTGACCCAATGTAACGCGCCAATCCGGGCCG
>JAYPUG010000003.1:0-22914 GCA_038133965.1 Rhodospirillaceae bacterium
GTGTGGCCCTGGACGCCGCGCACGACGAGGTCGCCGGTCACGCTGCCGCGCCGGCCGATCTTGATCATGTCGCCCATCGCATCGGGGTTCGTCGGCTCGCCGACGACGCAGGCATCCAGGGTCTCGCCCTGTTCGGTGAGCCAGCCGAGCACCTTTCGCGTGCCGTTGATTGCGGGGCCTTCCTCGTCGCCGGTGATCAGCAGGCTGATTGAGCCGGGATTCGCCCAGGAATCGGGCGTTCCGTGGCGTGCGACGAGCCGGTCCACGGCGGCCGCGAATGCGGCGACCGCGCTCTTCATGTCGGCCGCGCCGCGCCCGTGCAGCGCGCCGTCGATCACCTCGCCCGAGAAGGGATCGCGCGACCAATCGTCCGCATCGCCGACGGGCACCACGTCGGTGTGGCCGGCGAAACAGAAGTTGGGGCCGCCCGAGCCGAGCCGCGCATACATATTCTCCACGTCCGGCGTGTCCGCGTCGGAGAATTGCAGGCGGTGGCAGGTGAAGCCGAGCGGCGCGAGCGCAGCCTCAAGCGCACCGAGCGCGCCGGCGTCGTCGGGGGTGACGCTCGGGCAGCGGATCAGCGTCTGGGCAAGCGCGACCGGATCGATGGACGGGGCGGGCATAAGCGCGGGCGCGTCAGTCGCGCAGAAGCTCGTTGATCGAGGTCTTGGACCGGGTCTGCTCATCGACCCGCTTCACGATCACGGCGCAGTATAGGCTCGGCCCCGGGCTGCCGTCGGGAAGCGGCTTGCCGGGCAGGGAGCCGGGCACGACCACGGAATAGGCGGGCACACGGCCCGTCATCACTTCGCCCGTCTCGCGATCGACGATCCTGGTCGAGGCACCCAGATAGACGCCCATCGACAGCACCGCGCCCTCCTCGACGATCACGCCCTCGGCCACTTCCGAGCGCGCGCCGATGAAGCAATTGTCCTCGATGATCACCGGGCTCGCTTGCAGGGGTTCCAGCACGCCGCCGATACCCGCGCCACCCGAAAGGTGCACGTTCGCGCCGATCTGGGCACAGCTTCCCACGGTCGCCCATGTATCGACCATCGTGCCTTCGCCCACATAGGCGCCCAGGTTGACGAAGCTCGGCATCAGCACCGCACCGGGCGCGATGTAGGCCGAGTGCCGCACGACCGCGTTCGGTACGGCCCGGAAACCGGCCTTCGCGAAGTCCCCGGCGTTCCAGCCGGCAAACTTGGACGGCACCTTGTCCCACCAGGCGGTGCCGTCGCCCGGCCCGCCGGAGATCATTTCCATGTCGTTCAGGCGGAACGACAGCAGGACGGCCTTCTTGAGCCATTCGTTGACGCGCCACGCACCGTCGGCCTTCTCGGCGACGCGCGCCGCGCCGCTGTCGAGTGCGGCAAGTGCCGCCTCGACCGCTTCACGGTCGGCGCCCCTGGTTGCGGGCGAAAGGGATTCGCGGTTGTCCCAGGCGGTTTCGACCGCCGTTTCGAGATCTGAAAGGCTCATGTTCCCGGTTCCATGTGAGTTGCGCGTTCGGGCGGCGGCGAAGATGGCGGCGCGGCCCCCCGGATGTCAACGACCCGCTGGCTTGCCGTCATCTGCGTGCGGTGCAGGCAGGAGCGCTTCGAGCCAGGCTGTCAGGTCGTCCGTCTCGTGGTGGATGTAGCCGGCATCGTCCGCGGGGGTCGCCCAGTAGGGGTCGGCGGCCCGGTCGTGGCGGACCCAAACGGTCGTCATGCCCATCTGTGCGGCCGGCTCGAGGTTGGGTGCGATGTCCTCGACCATGACCGCGTGTGACGGATCGACCGCGTGGTGCGCGGCGAGCGTTTCATAGGCCTGCCGGTTCGGCTTGGGCAGATAGCCGGCTGCGGCGACGTCGAAGATTCCGGAAAACGCGTGCGCGATGCCCAGCCGGTCGAGCACGGTTTCGGCATGCGCGACCGAGGCGTTCGTGAACACGATCTTGCGACCCGGCAACGTGTCGATGGCCCGCTTGAGCCGCGGGTTTTCCGCGACGAGCGCGTAGTCCACGGAATGGACGTAGGCCATGAAATCGTTGGGGTCGATATCATGGCTGTTCATGAGCCCGCGCAGGGTCGTGCCATGCTCGCGAAACAGTTTTTTCTGTTCAACGAACGCCTCCTCCTCGTGCACGCCGAGTGTTTCGGCGACGAAGCGCGTCATCCGGCGCGACACCTCGGCCATCAGCCCCGAGGACGCCGGATACAGCGTGTTGTCGAGGTCGAAAATCCAGGTCTCGGTCGCGTGCAGGTGCTCAACCGGTTTCATCGTCTCGTGTTCCTCAGAAATCCGGGGTTTGGGCGCTTCTTGGCGGCGCCGCACAATAAGGTTTCGTTAACTGCACGGCCGGTAGGATCGCCGTCTGAGAAACCGGATGAATCCCGCACGCATTCGCGCGCGATCATGGCGAACCGAACCGGAGAGCTGGGGTTGAGTCAATCCCCGTCAAATGTGCCATCGTCCACCAGGGCGCATGACGACCTCGGCAACTTGCGCGCTGAGCGCGAACGTCCATGCGCTGAACACTTGGTCGGACATGACAGAAACCTATGGCGAAAGGCTGCGCTACGAGCAGTTCAGCGAACTCGTCGATACGCTTTCGATCCTGTTCGACATGCGTCGGCAAAACGGCAATATGCCGGTTCGCGCCTCCGCCTGACCCGGACTCGGGTCGGCGGTCAGGGGGCCCAGATCGCCGTTCCGAGCCCGTGCTCGGTGAATATCTCGATGAGCAGCGCGTGCTCCGCGCGGCCGTCGATGATGACCGCGGCCTCGACATCCTTTTCCACCGCGTCGATGCAGGTTTCGACCTTCGGAATCATGCCGCCGGAGATGGTGCCGTCCTCGATCAGGGCGCGCGCCTGCTCGACCCCCATGTCGGCGATGAGCTCACCCTTCTTGTCGAGGACACCGACGACGTCGGTCAGCATCAGCATCCGTGTTGCCTCTAGCGCCGAGGCGATCGCACCTGCGGCGGTGTCGGCGTTGACGTTGTAGGTGGCGCCGTCCTCGCCCACCCCGATGGGGGCGATCACGGGAATGATGTCCGAGCGGGTCAGGCTGATCAGCAGGTCCGGATCGACGCTGGACGGGTCGCCGACGAAGCCGAGATCGAGAATCTTCTCGATGTTGGAATCGGTCTCCCGGCGGGTCCGGCGCAGCTTGCGCACCGACATCAGTCCGCCGTCCTTGCCCGACAGGCCGACCGCGCGGCCGCCCGCTGCGGTGATCGCCGCCACGATCTGCTTGTTGATCGAGCCGGAGAGGACCATCTCGACGATCTCGACCGTCTCGGCATCGGTCACCCGAAGCCCGTCCACGAACTCGCTCTTTATCTTCAGCCGCTCCAGCATGGCCCCGATCTGGGGGCCGCCGCCATGCACCACGATGGGGTCGATGCCGACCTGCTTGAGCAGCACGATATCGCGTGCGAATGCCGCCGCGAGTTCGGGGTCGCCCATCGCGTGACCGCCATACTTGATGACGAAGCGCCGGCCGTTGAACTGGCGCATGTAGGGGAGCGCTTCGGCGAGAATGCCGGCCTTGGCCAGAAGTTCTTCGGGCGGTGGTGCGCTGTCTTGACCCATCCGTATCGTCCGCTTGTTCGCGTTTCTGTAACCAGGCCGGGAACTTAGCCCGAATTAGCCCTCAACCGCCAGCGCGGCCAGGTCCGCGCGCACGTCCGCGATTCCATCGCCGTCGCGCGCGCTTGTCGCGATTGCCTCGGGCAGTGCAGCCGGGTGCGATTTCAGGACGGCAGCGGTTTCGGCAATCCGCGCGACACGCTCCGCATCCTTCAGCTTATCCATCTTGGTCAGGATCAGCCGATAGACGACGGCCGCGGTGTCCAGCATCTCCATCATCTCCTCGTCGCCGGCCTTGATCCCGTGGCGGGCATCGATCAGCAGGCACAGGCGAGTGAGCGTCGGTCGGCCGCGCAGGTAGTCGCGCAGGGTCTGGTTCCAGCGCCGGATGTCCGTCTTCGAGGCGCGGGCATAGCCGTATCCCGGCAGGTCCACCAGGGTCAGCCGCCCGTCGAGGTCGAAGAAGTTGAGCTCGCGCGTCCGGCCCGGCGTGTTCGAGGTGCGGGCCAGGCTCTTCCGGTTCGTCAGGGCGTTGAGCAGGCTCGATTTGCCGACGTTCGAGCGGCCGGCAAAGGCGATCTCCGGAAGTTTCGGCTCCGGCAGGTCGGAGAGTTTCGCCACGCCGCGCAGGAATGTGCACTCGCGCGAGAACAGCAGGCGGCCAGCCTCGATGTCCGCGTCTGCCGGGTTGCCCGGCGCGGCGTTCATGGCCGTCAGTCCGTCTTGCCGCCGCCGATCGCCACGCCCATGCGGCGCATGATGACGTACTGCTGGATGATCGACAGCAGGTTGTTCCAGGTCCAGTAGATCACGAGGCCGACGGGGAAGCGCGCCAGGAAGATCGTGAAGATGACCGGCATCAGCAGAAAGATGCGGGCCTGGACCGGATCGGCAGGTGCCGGGTTCAGTTTCTGCTGGGCGAACATGGTGATGCCCATCAGGATCGGCCAGGCGCCGAGCGTCAGCCCGAAGGGAACATCCCAAGGGACCGCGCCGAACAGCGTCATGATGTTCAGCGGATCGGGCGCCGACAGGTCTCGGACCCAGCCATAGAAGGGTGCGTGGCGCATCTCGATGGAGATGAACAGCACCTTGTAGAGAGCGAAGAAGACCGGAATCTGGAGTGCGATCGGCAGGCAGCCCGACACCGGGTTCACCTTCTCGCGCCGGTACATGGCCATCAGTTCCTGCTGCATCTTCTGCTTGTCGTCCGAGTACTTCTCGCGCAGCTCCGTCATCTTGGGCTGCAACGCCTTCATGGCGCTCATCGAGCGATAGGACTTGTTGGCCAGCGGGAAGAAGAAGGCCTTGATGACGATCGTCACCAGCAGGATCGACAGGCCGAAATTGCCGAGGAAATCGGCGAAGAAGATGATGACGTCGAGCAGCGGCTTGGTCAGGAAGAAGAACCAGCCGAAGTCGATCGACATTTCGAACCGCTCGATGCCCTGGTTGTCGCGATAGTCGGTCAGGGTCTCGAAGACCTTGGCGCCGGCGAACAGGCGGCTCGTGACCGTTGCGCTTTCGCCCGGCGCCAACGCCGTGGCCGTGCCGCGGAAATCCGTTTGGTAGAGGTCCGCGCCGTCAGCGGTCGTGTCGTAGAGGAACCGTGTATCGACGGCGGAATCCTGGTCGGGGATGACGGCCGTGAGCCAGTAGATGTCGGTGATGCCCAACCAGCCGCCATTCGACTGGAAGGTCTGAGGGCGCTCGGGCTCGTCCTTCAGGTCGTCGTAGTCGATCTCGTGCAGCGTGTCGTCGAGGATGCCGATCGGACCTTCGTGCAGGATGAAGAAGCCCAGCGTGTCGGGCGTGTTCACCCGTGCCACCCGCCCGAAGGCGCTGACATTGATCGGCGCGGCGCCGGTGTTCTGGACCTGGTCGGCGATCGTGAACATGAAGTGCTCGTCCACGCTGACGGTGCGCGTCAGAACAAGGCCGTCTTCGGTGCGCGCGGTCAGAACAACCGGCGTGTCCGCGGTGAGCGTGTCCCGGTCGGCCGTCCACTGGGTGCGCGCACCGCCCGAGACGGTGCCGTTCCCGGTCAGCCAGCCGAACTCGGCGAAGTACGGGGCTTCCGATCCGCGCGGCGACAGCAGGGTCACGTTCGGGCTGTCTTCCTCGATCGTGAGCCTGTAGTTGCGCAGCGTCAGGTCGTCGAAGCGACCGCCCGTCAGGTTGATGGATCCGGTCAGCGACGGCGTGTCGATGGCGATCCGGTCGGTCTCGGCGACGACTTCGGCGCGTGCGCGCGGTGCGCCCGGCGCCTGTACCTGTTCTCCCGCCGGCGGCACCGCGGGCACCCCGATCGTATCGGGGTTGCGGCCGGCGAGTTCTGCCTGGCGTGCCTGTTCGGCCTCGATCGCTTCCTGGCGCGGGCCTTCGATGAACATCTGCCAGCCGAGCAGGATGGCCAGCGAGAGCGCGATGGCGAGGATAAGGTTCTTCTGGTCCATCGGTCGTCAGCTCCGGGTCGCCGCCGCGTCGTGTTCGTCGGCGGGGTGGCCGTGTCGGCACGGCGTCATGATCGGGGGAACGGGGTCGTAGCCGGCGCCGCCCCAGGGATTGCATCGCACGATCCTGCGGATCGAGAGCCAGCTGCCGCGAACGACGCCATGCCGTTCCAGGGATTCCGCCGCATAGCGCGAGCAGGTGGGCTCGAACCGGCAGCTGTTCCCGAAAACGGGCGCCAGGGCCCAGCGCCAGATGAAGAAAACGCCCTGCAGGACGCGCACGATGAGGCGGGAAGCGAATGTCATGATGCGTCGCTCCCCCGTCCGGTGCCGCCACAACGCATGAGCGCGGCCTCGAGATCGCTCACCAGCGCATCGAACGGCCGTGCCGCGGTGGTGGCGCGCGCGATCAGCACATAGTCGAGGTCGTGCCGTGCCATGCGGGGCAGGACCTGTGCGGCAGCCGCGCGCAGGCGGCGACGTGCACGGTTGCGCACGACGGCGCCGCCGATCTTGCGGGTGGCGGTGAAGCCGACGCGCAGGGCGTTCTCGCCGACAACGGCCTCGTCGGGCCGGGGTGCGGCCTGGAGCACGAGTCCGGGCGCGGCCCACTTGTTGCGGGCCGCGGCAATGCGCAGGAAATCGGCACGCCGGGGCAGCCGCGCGATGGACGGGGTGTCACGGTCGCCCGTTTCCGGCGATGTCGCCCCCGCCGTCGTCGTCATCGGTCTGCCAATCCCGGTGTTCGGATAGACGCGGAGATATCCGCGTTCGTCACCGCTCAGGCGCTCAGCTTCTTCCGGCCTCGCGCACGGCGTCGTGCCAGCACACGGCGGCCCCCGACGGTCTTCATCCGGGAACGGAAACCGTGGCGGCGCTTGCGCACCAGATTGCTCGGTTGAAATGTCCGCTTCACGCGAATTCTCCATTGCCCATAGGGCTTTGCAGGTCGGCGCGCTTTTTACGGTCTCGACCGATGGAAGTCAACGCGGGGCAACGGTGTTTACCCGGTCGTGGGACGTCACGCATTGGTGAATGGTTGAGCCGTTTGCGAGGTCCCAAGTAACGTCGCGACGATAACGGAAAAGAACCACGATGAACGAGCCGTCTGTACCCGCCTCCGGGCGCAAGTCACTGTCCGATGTGCTGCTGCGCCGAATCCTGCCCATCGCCGTCCTGATCGCCGGTTTTGTGGCCTTTTTCGCGCTCGACCTGAACGCCTATGTGTCCCTCGACGCTCTCAAGGAGAACCGCGAGACCTTACGGATGCTCGTCGAAGAGAACGGCGTGCTCGCCATTGTCGGCTTCGCGGTGATCTATGCCGTCGTCGTCGCGTTCTCGCTTCCCGGCGGCGCGATCATGACCATCACGGGCGGATTTCTCTTTGGCGCCATCGGCGGCGGGCTGATTGTGGTGGTCGGCGCGACCGTCGGCGCAACGATCCTGTTCCTGGTGACGCGCACGGCGCTGGGCGACGTGTTCCGGGCCAAGGCCGGGCCGTTCATTGCGCGCATGGAGGACGGGTTCCGCAGCAACGCGCTGAGCTACCTGCTCGTCCTGCGCCTGATCCCGCTCTTCCCGTTCTGGCTGGTCAACCTCGTGCCCGCTTTCCTGGGAGTCTCGACCGCGACCTATGTGCTCGGCACCTTCATCGGCATCATTCCGGGCACCTTCGTCTATGCCTCCGTCGGGAACGGACTGGGTGCGTTGATCGATGCCGGACAGGATCCCGACCTCGGGATCATCTTCCGCCTGGACATCCTCGGACCTCTCGTCGGCCTCGCCGTGCTCGCCCTCTTGCCGGTCCTCTACAAGAAGTTCGTGGCGCGCAGGAACGGGTCGCCGTCAGCGGCGGCCTGATCCGGAACCGGCACACCCAAAAACGGGACAATCTCCAATGAGCGAAACGCGAAAAGTCGATATCTGCCTCATCGGCGCAGGGTCGGGCGGCCTGTCGGTGGCGGCGGGCGCGGTCCAGATGGGCGCCTCGGTTGCGCTGTTCGAACGCGGCCGCATGGGCGGCGACTGCCTCAACTACGGATGTGTGCCTTCCAAGGCGCTTCTGGCGGCGGGCCATGCCGCCGCGCTTTACGGTGGTACAGCGGGATTTGGCGTGACCGGCGTGCCGGCCGCGGTTGATTTCGCAGCGGTCAACGATCATGTGCACGGCGTCATCGCCGGGATTGCGCCGCACGACAGCGTCGAACGGTTCGAGGATCTGGGCGTTGATGTCATCCAGGAAGCGGCTCGGTTCTCGGGTCCGCGCGAGGTGGTCGGCCAGGGCGGCACGCGCGTCTCGGCGCGCCGTTTCGTGATCGCCACGGGTTCGTCGCCCATGGTGCCGCCGATCCCCGGACTGGACGGTGTTCCCTTCCTGACCAACGAAACCATCTTCGAACAACGCGAGCGCCCCGAACACCTGGTCGTCATCGGCGGCGGCCCCATCGGGCTCGAGATGGCGCAGGCGCATCGTCAGCTCGGGTCCGACGTGACGGTGGTCGAGGCGCTGGCAATCATGGGGCCGGACGACCGCGATCTGGTCGAGGTGGTGCGGACACGGCTGCTGGCAGACGGCATCGCGATCCACGAGGGTGCGAAGGTGGCCGAGGTCAGGGCCGGGGCCGGCGGTGGCGTGACGGTCGTATGCGAACGCGACGGCATTACGTTCGAGGTATCGGGCAGTCACCTGCTGGTGGCGGCCGGGCGCGCGCCGAACGTCGCGACTCTTGATCTCGAGGCGGCGGGTATTGCGTACGACCGGCGTGGTGTCGAGGTCGATGCGCGTCTGCGCACCACGAACAAGCGTGTCTTCGCAGTGGGCGACGTCGCCAGCCGCTACCAGTTCACCCACATGGCCGGGTATCACGCCGGCATCGTCATCCGGAACGCGCTGTTCCGACTGCCGGCCAGGGTGAACTACGACGCCGTGCCCTGGGTGACCTACACCGATCCCGAACTCGCGAACGTGGGCCTGACCGAGAAGGCTGCGCGCGAGACGTACGGCGATGCGGTCACCACCGTCACCGCCGAGTTCGCGGAGAACGACCGGGCGCGCACGGAACGGCGGACCGAGGGCTTCGTGAAGGCCGTCATCGGGCGCAAGGGACGCATCCTGGGGGCCGGGATCGTCGGCGCGCAGGCCGGCGAACTGATCCAGCCCTGGGTGTTGGCGATTTCGCAGGGCCTCAAGATCGGGGCAATGGCCCAGATGATCGCGCCGTATCCCACACGTGGCGAAGCGAACAAGCGCGCGGCGGGCGCGTATTTCACGCCCTCGCTGTTCTCCGCGCGAACCCGCCGGGTCGTGCGCTTGCTGGCGAAGCTGGGATAGGTGTTGTGCGTGGCGGTTCCGCTGACCGCGCTGCGCAAAATCTGCTAGACATACCAACGCCATGACCCGGCCGCGCAAATTCTCGCTGCCGCCGTTCGCGCGTTCGCTGTCGGCTCGGCTGCTCGTCCTGACCGTCGCCTTCGTGATGCTGGCGGAAGTGATGATCTATGCGCCGTCGGTGGCGAATTTCCGGCTCAACTGGCTGAAGGACCAGGCGGGGTCTGCGCACCTCGCGATCCTCGCGCTCGAGGCTGCGCCGGAGGAGTTGATCGGCGAGGACCTCAAGGCGCAGCTCCTGTCCCGCGCGGGTGCCTATGCCGTGGTGCTCAACCGCGCGGACCGCCGGTTGCTGCTCTACACGGGTCCGCCGCCCGCGATCGATGTCACGGTCGATCTGGGCACACGCTCGCTGTTGGGCGATATCCGAGATTCCCTGAGGACCATGTTCCGCGCCGGAGAACCGACCCTGCGGCTGATCGCACCCAGCGACCAGGAACCCGACCTCGAAGTCGAAGTCGTACTGAACGAGGGCCGGTTGCGTGCCGACATGCTGGCCTATTCGCGCAACATCCTGCTGCTGTCGGTGGTGATCTCGCTGATTGCCGGCGTGCTTCTCTATCTCTCCCTGCAATGGCTGATGGTGCGGCCCATGCGCCGGATGACGGAAGACATTGCCCGCTTCTCGCAAGACCCCAAGGACCCGGCAACGGGTGTCACCGCGACCCGGCGGGCTGACGAGATCGGGGTGGCCCAGTCGGTGCTGGCCGAAATGCAGGAGGATCTGCGCGGTGCGCTCCGCCAGCAGGAGCGGCTCGCCGCGTTGGGCTCGGCGGTCGGCAAGATCAACCATGACCTGCGCGGCATCCTCTCTACGGCCGTCCTCCTGTCCGACCGGTTGTCGGCGCTCGACAATCCCGAGGTGAAGCGGGTTGCGGCCCCGCTGATCCAGGCGATCGACCGGGCGATCAACCTCTGTACTCAGACCCTCAGCTTCGCACGCGACGAGGGCCCGCAGCTCGAAGTCACGCGATTCCGGCTGCATGAGCTTGTGGACGAGGTGGCGTCCGACCTCGCCGTTCTCGACTGGAAGAAGGTGGCGCCCTGCTCCGGGCCGAGCCTCCTGAACGAGTTGCCGCGCGAAACGATCATCGAGGGAGACCGGGACCAGGTCTACCGGGTCTTCGCGAACCTGGGACGCAATGCGTTCGAGGCGGGCGCGCGCAACCTGTGTGTGCGCCATGCGCCGGAAAGCGGTGCCGACGCGCTGCTCATCGATGCGGTCGATAACGGGCCGGGGCTCGCCTCCGCCGCGCGCGACCAGCTCTCCGAGCCGTTCCGGGGATCGGCGCGCAAGGGCGGCACGGGGCTTGGACTGGTTATCGCGCGCGACGTGATGCGCGCCCATGGCGGAGAACTCGAACTCCTCGCGACGGGCGACGACGGGACCACCTTCCGCCTGACCTTTCCGCGCACAGCGTAGCGGCGGCGTCTAGTCCAGCTGGATAGCCTGTGCCTTCAGGTACCCGGTCTCGGGCAGGAAGGGATGCACCGGGTGATCGGGCGCCGCGCCCGCGCTTCGCAGGATGCGCCCCGTTCGCCCGGCATCGGCCAGGGCCTTGCGCACCACGTCGGCGAAGTTCGCGGCATCGACATGGTGCGAACACGACGCGGCGAGCAGCACGCCGCCCGGCGCAACCGCGCCGGCCGCGAGCCGGAACAGCTTCCGGTAGCCGCGCAGCCCCGCCTGCAGATCCTTCCGCGATTTGACGAAGGCGGGCGGGTCGGCAACGACGATGTCGAAGGTCTCGCCCGCTTCGCTCATGCGATGAAGGATCTGAAAAACATCGCCGCGCGTCGCGGTGAAGCGGTCTGCTACGCCGTTGGCCACTGCTGCGCGTGTCGCCAGGTCGAGCGCGGCCTGGGAGCGGTCGAATGCATGCACTTCCCCGGCACCGGCCAGCGCAGCGGCGACCGCGAAACCGCCGGTATAGGAATAGAAGTCGGCGACGCGCTTTCCTTTTGAAAGTGCGGCGGTGAAGGCGCGGTTGTCGCGCTGATCGTAGAACCAGCCGGTCTTCTGACCCTTGCGCGGGTCGGCGAAGAATACCCCGCCATTCTCCATCACCTCGATGGGGCCGTCCGGTTCGTCGCCGAAGGTGCGTGATTCGAGGGCCAGCCCCTCGAGCTTGCGCACTGCACCGTCGTTGCGGAAGACGATGGTGCGCGGAGCGAGAACCTCGTTGAGGGCCTCGACCAGCGCCCCGGTCAGCATTTCCATGCCCGCGGTGTTGACCTGGGCGACGCAGATATCGCCGAACCGATCGACGATCAGTCCCGGCAGCCCGTCGGATTCGGCGTGGACCAGGCGGTAATACGGCACGGCGAAGAGGGCCTCGCGCACGGCGAGCGCGCCGCGCAGCCGTCCGGCGAGGAACGCCGCATCGATCGCGGCGTCGGGGTCGCGCGACACGATCCGGGCCGAGATCAGCGGGTGCGGGTTGAAGGTGGCCGTGCCCAGCGGGTTGCCACCCGCATCGACCAGCCGCACGAGCCCGCCGGGCGGAAGGGCCTTGGCCGCGGCGTCCATCTCGATCTCGTTCGAATAGATCCAGGGGTGACCCTGGCGCGCGCGCTTGTGGCGTCCGGCCTGCAGGCGCACGACGGGCATATCGGTCAAGGTTTCGGCAGCGAGGGTCATGGGCCGCGCAGTCTAGCGGGGCGGGGTGAACACGCAACCTTGTGCTAGCCTCGCGCCATGACCGCGAAAGACACGGACAGCCTCGACCGCCGCATCGACGATGCAACCGACGCGCTTGCCACGCTGGCGGCGGAGCTGGTGCGCATCCCGACGGTGAACCCGCCGGGCGACGCCTACGAGGCCTGCGCACACTACCTGGGCGAACGCCTCGCGGCGTCTGGTTTCGCGGTCGAATACCTGCGCGCCGAGGGCGCGGTGGGTGACAGCGATGCCTGTCCGCGCACCAACCTGGTCGCACGCTGGGAAAACGGTGTGCCGGGGCCGTGCGTGCACTTTAACAGCCACATCGACGTCGTCGCGCCCGGCGAGGGATGGACGCGCGATCCCTTCGGGGGCGAGATCGAGGGCGGCCGTGTCTGGGGGCGTGGCGCGTGCGACATGAAGGGCGGGCTCGCCGCCAGCGTGATCGCGGCCGAAGCGCTGATCCAGAGCGGTATCGCGGTTTCAGGCGCCATCGAGATATCCGGCACGGTCGATGAGGAATCCGGCGGCTATGCAGGGGTCGCGTGGCTTGCCGAGCGGGGGTATTTCTCCGCGCCGCGGGTCGATCACGTGATCATCCCCGAGCCGCTGCACAAGGATGCGGTCTGCCTCGGCCATCGCGGCGTGTGGTGGGCCGAGGTGGAGGTGCGCGGCCGGATCGCCCACGGCTCGATGCCGTTCCTGGGCGTGTCCGCGATCCGCGGCATGGGCGCGTTCATCGACCGGGTCGAGCGCGAGCTCTATCCGCGCCTCGCCCAGCGGCACACGGCGATGCCGGTGATCCCGGATGCCGCGCGCCATTCCACCCTCAACTTCAACTCGATCCACGGCGGCCTGCCGGAACAGTCCTACAGCGAAGGATTTCCCTCGGCGCTGGTCGCCGACCGCTGCCGGCTGGTGCTCGACCGGCGTTACCTGGCCGAGGAGGACGAGGCGGATGTGCGGGCCGAGATCGTCGCACTGCTCGACGCGCTGGCGGACGAGCATCCCGACTTCGACTACGAGCTGCGCGAGCTCTGGTCGGTGCCGCCGTCCGCGACCGATCCGGCCGACCCGCTGGTGCGAGCGCTCGCTCGCAACATCGAGCGGGTTCTGGATGCGCCCGCGCGCCACGTCGCCTCTCCCGGAACCTATGACCAGAAGCATGTGCAGCGGATCGGCGGGCTGGGGAGTTGTGTCGCCTACGGGCCGGGAATACTGGAACTGGCGCATCAGCCTGACGAATATATCGATATCGATGACATGGCTGCCGCTGCCCGGGTGATGGCCGGAGCCACGCTCGACCTGCTACGGGGACGTACATGAGCGATTCGATCACCGACGTGCCGGGTATTTCGATCGGCACGGCCGAAGATATGACCATCGGGACCGGCGTCACCGTCGTCCTGCCCGACGACCGCGCCGTGGCTGCCGTCGATGTGCGCGGTGGCGGCACGGGCACACGCGAGATCGAGTTGCTGGGCGCCGACGGCACCATCGACGAGGTCGATGCGCTGGTCCTCGGGGGCGGCTCGGCCTACGGGCTCGCGGCTGCCGACGGGGTGATGGCGTGGCTGGCGGAAGCCGGGCGGGGCTATCGCGCCGGCGACCTGGTCGTCCCGCTCGTGCCGATGGCGATCCTGTTCGATCTGAACAACGGGGGCGACAAGTCTGCGTTCGCGCAAGGCGCCGACGAGCGGCTTCCCTACCGTGCGCTCGGCCGCGCCGCCGTCTCGGGCGCGGGTGCCGCCGTGCCGGAAGGAAATTTCGGTGCGGGCTGCGGTGCGGCGACGACGGCCCATGACGGCGCACGCCTGAAAGGCGGACAGGGGACGGCATCCGCCTCCGTCGCGGACGGGATCACGGTTGGCGCCGTCGCGGCGGTGAATGCGGTGGGCACGACCGTCGCGAACAGCAAAGGCCAGTTCCTCGCCGGTGCGTTCGAACGCGGAGACGAATTCGGAGGATTGGGCGGGCCGGCGGCCATCGAGATGCCCGATCATCCGCTCGACAAGTACGGCGCGCCGGAAGCCGGCGGCAACACGACGCTTGCCGTGGTGGCAACCGATGCGGCCCTGACCGCCGCGCAGGCACGCCGGGTGGCGATGATGGCCCAGGCGGGGCTTGCGCGGGCGATCCGGCCGGCATTTGCACCGCTGGACGGCGACGTGGTCTTCGCGCTCTCGACGGGGCGGGTCGAGACGGCGGGCACGCCGCGCGACATGGCGCGGATCGGTATGGCGGCGGCGGATTGCCTGGCCCGCGCGGTCGCGCGCGGGGTGTACCGCGCCGAGGGAATTCCGGGCTGGCCGGCTTACCGCGAGGTCTATGGCGCAGAGCGTTGAGCCGGCCGTTGTGGCGAAGATGGACGCTGAACGGCCCGATTTGCTATGTTGCGCCGCACAATAAAACCGTTCGGGGGAAGGGTCGTTATGAACAGGATTCTGCGATACGCCGCGCTGGCGGTGTTTACGGCGTCGGCCATCCTCGCCGGCACCCAGGCAAACGCCCAGTCGCGCGATGCGCTGACCATCGGCATGACGTTGGAGCCGCCGCACCTCGATCCGACCGCGGGCGCGGCCGGTGCGATCGATGCCATCGTCTATGCGAACGTCTTCCAGGGCCTGACGCGGATCGACCAGAACGGCGCGGTGCAACCCCAGCTGGCGACGGGCTGGCGGGTTTCCGACGACGGTCTCGTCTATACCTTCGAGCTCAAGCCCGGCGTGACCTTCCACGACGGCACGGCGCTGGACGCGTCCGACGTGGTGTTCTCGCTCGACCGCGCCCGCGCCGAGGATTCGGTGAACGCCCAGAAGCAGCTTTTCGCCGCCATCGACACTGTCGAGGCGCTGGACCCGCGCACGGTGCGGATCACGCTGTCGCGTCCCGAGGGCGCGCTGCTCTTCAACCTCGGTTGGGGCGACGCGGTGATCGTGGCGCCCGAATCGGCGGAGACGAACAAGTCGAAGCCGGTCGGCACCGGCCCGTTCGAGTTCGTGCGCTGGGTCAAGGGCGACCGGGTGGAGCTCGCCGCGCGGGATGCCAACCGGCCGATCCGTAAGGTCACCTTCCGCTTCATCCCGGACCCGTCGGCCCAGGTGGCCGCGCTCAAGGCCGGTGACATCGATGCGATCCCGAACCTCAACGCGCCTGAGGCGGTGCTGGCGTTCCAGTCCGATGCGAACTTCGAGGTCGCCATCGGCTCGACCGAGGGTGAGACGATCCTTGCGATGAACAACACGCGCGCACCGTTCGACGACGTGCGGGTGCGCCGGGCCATCGCCCATGCGATCGACCGCCAGGCGATCATCGACGGCGCGATGTTCGGTTTCGGCACGCCCATCGGCACCCATTTCGCGCCCCACAACCCGGCTTACCGGGACCTGACGGGCACCTATCCCTACGATCCGGCGAAGGCGCGCGCGCTGCTGGCGGAGGCCGGCGTGTCGAATCTGCAGCTGACCCTGAAGCTGCCGCCGCCCACCTATGCGCGGCGCGGCGGCGAGATCATTGCCGCCCAGCTCAAGGATGTGGGCATCGAGGCCGAGATCATCCCGGTCGAATGGGCCCAATGGCTGGAGCAGGTGTTCCGCGGTACCGACTACGACCTGACCATCGTGTCGCACACCGAGCCGATGGACATCGGTATCTATGCCCGCGACACCTACTACTTCAACTACGACTCGCCGGCGCTGAAGGCCGTGATGGCGAAGCTGGATGCAACCAGCGACCCGGCCATGCGCAACACGCTGCTCGGTGAGGCGCAGGAGATCATCACCGCGGATTCGGTGAACGTGTTCATGTTCCAGCTGGCCAAGCTCGGCGTCTGGCGCAAGGGCCTCGAGGGCATGTGGCGGAACGCACCGGTCCAGGCGAACGACGTGACGGGCGTGCGCTGGAACTGACCCGCGCCCGCCGTCCGTCTGCCGCGGCATGCTGACCTATATCCTTCGGCGTCTGCTGGTTCTGGTGGCGACGCTCGCCGTTGCCAGCCTGGCGATCTTCGTCGTTCTGGAAGTGCTGCCGGGCGATCCGGCCCTGGTCATCCTCGGTATCGAGGCGCAGGACGACACGCTTGCCGCGCTGCGCGCCCAGATGGGTCTCGACCGGCCCGCACCCGTCCGCTACCTCGCCTGGATCGGCGGGCTCGTCTCGGGTTCGACCGGGGTCAGCCATACCTATGCGGTGCCGATCTCGGAACTGATCGGTGAACGCCTCGCCGTCACCGTGCCGCTGGCGCTGATCGCGCTCATCCTGTCCACGATTATCGCCGTGCCGCTCGGCATGCTCGCCGCGACCCGGCGCGGCCGTCCCGGCGACTACGGGGTGATGGGGTTCAGCCAGATCGGCATGGCGATCCCGAATTTCTGGTTCGCGATCCTCTCGATCCTCGTCTTCGCCGTGGCACTGGGCTGGTTCCCGGCTGCGGGCTTCCCGGGCTGGGATGCGGGGCTGGGCGTGGCGCTGTGGGCGCTGGTGCTGCCCGCCGTCTCGCTCGCGTTTCCCGAAGCCGCGATCCTCGCGCGCGTGACCCGCACCTCGGTCCTCGAAACTCTGGGCGCGGACTATGTGCGTACCGCAAGGGCGAAGGGGCTGGCCGAGCGCCGCGTGCTCTGGTCCCACGTGCTGCGCAATGCGCTGGTGCCGATGACGACGATCCTCGGCCTGCAGTTCGCCTTCCTGCTGGCGGGCTCCATCGTGGTCGAGAACGTCTTTGCCCTGCCCGGCCTCGGGCGGCTGATCTTTCAGGCCGTCAGCCAGCGCGACCTTGTGGTCGTGCGCGACGTGGTCCTGCTGCTGGTCGCGGCGGTCGTGGTCGTCAATTTCCTGGTCGATATCGCCTACACGGCGATCGATCCGCGCTCGCGGCGGGCGCGATGAGCATGTCCGCGGTATCCCCGGCCGGGCGGCGGCGGCTCACCCACCCGAACCTCGTGCTCGGCGCGGCGCTGACGGGTCTGTTCGTGTTGGCGGCGCTCGTTTCGCTGGTCTGGACGCCGCATGCCTTCGACCAGATGGCGATCGCCCAGCGCATGCAGGGGCCGAGCGCGGCCCACTGGCTGGGCACCGACCAGTTTGGCCGCGACATCCTGACCCGGCTGATGATCGGTGCGCGCAACTCCATTGTCGTCGGCGTGGTCGCCGTGGGAATCGGCATGGTCGCGGGCGTGGCGCTCGGCCTGCTGGCTGCCGCACGGGGCGGCTGGATCGACGACCTGATCGCGCGGGGCGCGGATATCGTCTTTGCCTTCCCGGCCATCGTCTCCGCGATCCTGATCACCGCAACCTTCGGGCCCGGCGTGATCAACGCGATCATCGCCATCGGCATCTTCAATGTGCCGGTCTTCGCACGCGTGGCGCGCGGTGCCGCGCTGCAGGTCTGGGGTCTGGAATACACCCGCGCCGGGCTTGCCCTGGGCAAGGGCGGTTTCGCCGTCACCCGCGACCATGTGCTGCCCAACATCGCGTCCGTGCTTGTGGTGCAGGCGACGATCCAGTTCGCCGTCGCCATCCTGGCCGAAGCCGCGCTTGCCTATCTGGGGCTCGGCACCCAGCCGCCCGCACCCAGCTGGGGACGCATGCTGTTCGATGCCCAGACGCTGATGGCGCTCGATCCCAAGCTGGCGATCCTGCCCGGGGCAGCCATCGCCTTCGCGGTGCTCGGACTCAACCTGCTTGGGGACGGGCTGCGCGACGTGCTCGACCCGCGGCTGCGTGCCGAACGGTTCGGCTGATCGGGTTCGCGACGGGGCCGTTTCAGCGCGCCACGTTGGCGGCGATCGGCTGGACGAACTGGAGCTCCAGGTCCCAGGGGAAGTGGATCCAGGTGTCCTGGCTCACCTCGGTGACGAAGGTATCGACCAATGGCCGCCCAGCGGGCTTGGCATAGACCGTGGCCAGGTGTGCGTCAGGCAGCATCTCGCGCACCATCCTGGCGGTCTTGCCTGTATCGACTAGGTCATCGACGATCAGCATGTTCTCGCCGGTGCCCTCGATCCCCTTCAGCACCACCAGTTCGCCCTGGTCCTGGTGGTCGTAGGACGAGATGCACACCGTATCGACCAGCCGCACCTCGAGCTCGCGCGCGACGATCGCCGCGGGCACCAGCCCGCCACGCGTGATCGCGACGATCCGCTCCCACGGCCCGGCTTCGCGAAGCCGCCATGCAAGTGCCTTGGCGTCGCGGTGAAGCTGTTCCCACGAGACCGGGAAGTCGTGTTGCTGGCTGGACATTTCGCTGTGTTCCGCTTGGCGTCTGGAAGGAACGGACATTAAAGCGGGCGCCGCGACCGTAGGCAATCCGGTGGCCGGTACACCGCGCGCAGGGTGGGCCGCGTTCAGGTCTCGCGTTCGGGAAGCGTGTCGAGGATCACCCCGCCGATCCGCCAGCCGCCGTCATGCTGGCGCTCCATCAGGTAGAACGCGACCTTGCGTGCGCCGTCCGGCGCCGTCAGCCGCACCACCTGGAAGTGCTCACCGCCCGCGACGATGGTCTCTCCGAAGCTCCAGCTCTGTGGGCGATAGACGACGGCATAGCTCGAGCGGACCATGGCCATGAACCGCTCGGGCGTGCGGAAGCCGTCGCGGATGGCCGGGCTCGCGAATGCGAAGGCCGCGGGTCCGTCGTCGCGCGCGAAGGCGTCCATCTGGGCGGTGATCACGGCACGGATCGCCGGTCCGTCGCCCTCGTCCGCCGTCGCGGGGGCCGTTGCCGCCGTGGCCAGCACGGCCACGAGCAAGGCGGCGAAGAGGGGGTACAGGCGCAGGAAGGTTCGTCGGTGCATGCATCCAGTATAGCGCGGTCCCACAGATGTGACCCGCAAGCGTGTCGTCGGGACCCGCCGGTGCGCGACGGAGCGCGGCGCAACCGGTATAGTTCGGGCGGAATCCACGGAGCGTGACATGCCGATTCGCGAAATTGCCGCGGCCGATGCCGGCCTTCCCGTGTTTGACCTGCCTGCCGCGCCCGACGGGGCGGAGGCGCGCGTGTTTGCGCTGTCGAGCCACGCGCGTGCGCGCGAGGCGCTCGACTTCGGGCTCGCGGCACGCGACCCCGGCTTCAACATCTTCGTCGTCGGCGAGGACCGCAGCGGCCGGATGACCGCGACGCTCGCCTACCTCGACCAGGCGGTCGCAGGCGGTACGAAGCCCGACGACTGGATCTATCTCAACAATTTCAGCCGCCCCAACGAGCCGCTCGCGCTGCGCCTGCCCGCGGGCGAAGGCCGGCGGTTCCGCGACGCGATGACCGCGATGGTGCCCAATATCCGCGA
Organism: Rhodospirillaceae bacterium; assembly: GCA_038133965.1. Classification (GTDB taxonomy): domain Bacteria; phylum Pseudomonadota; class Alphaproteobacteria; order UBA6615; family UBA6615; genus JAYPUG01. The sequence continues at coordinate 19,362 of JAYPUG010000003.1, forward strand.
GGCGCTGAACCAGGCGTTTGCGCGCGAGGAGTACCGTCAGCGCGTCGAGCAGCAGAGCGCGGACGTGCGGGCCGAGATCGGGCGCTCGATCGCGGCGGCGCGCGAGGAAGCCGGCAAGTCGGGCCTGTCGATCATGCAGTCGCCGCAGGGCCTGATGGTCGTGGCGTTGGGCGAGGACGGCCAGCCGCGCGACATGACCCAGGTGCCCGAGGCCGAGCGGCGCGAGATCGAGGTGACGGCGGCGCGGATCAAGGAGATGCTGGGCGAGATCAACCGCGATGCCGCGCGCCGCCAGGCGGAGCTGGCGGAGGAAACGCGCGCGCTCACCCGTTCGGTCGCGGAGGCCGCGGCCGGCGGGCTCGTCGATGAGCTGGCGTCTCGGTTCGCCGATCAGCGCTCGCTGGTGCGCTGGCTCGAGGGGTTCCGCGCCGACCTGTTCGAGAATATCGGCCTGTTCGCAACGGGCGAGGACGGCGAGGGGGGCGAGGCGCCGATGCCGGTCCCGCGCCAGTCGCCCGAGGATCGCTACGCGGTGAACCTGCTGGTGGACAATTCCGACACGTCCGGCCCGCCGGTGGTGCTGGAAGGGAACCCGACCTACGAGAACCTGTTCGGCCGCATCGAGTACCGCCAGGTCGGTGGCGTGCTGCAGACGGACTTCTCGCTGGTGCGGCCCGGCGCGCTGCACCGCGCGAACGGCGGCGTCCTCGTCATCCGTGCCGAGGCGATCGCCGCACACGCCGACAGCTGGAACCAGCTCAAGGGCGCGATCCGCGACGGCGTCATCCGGATGGAGGAACAGTACCGGGCGGGCGGCGTGCCGGTGGCCGGCGCGCCCAAGCCCCAGCCGGTGCCGCTCGACGTGAAGGTCGTCATCGTCGGCGCACCCAACTGGTACTACACCTTCTTTTCCGTCGATCCGGAGTTCCAGGCCTACTTCAAGGTGAAGGCGGAGATCGACGCGGACATGGACGCCACGCAGGCGAACATCGGCTGCTACGCCGGCCTGGTCCAGGGCTTCGCCAACAAGCACGGCGCGACCACCTGCACCGACGACGCGCTCGCCTACCTGCTCGGCTATGCCGCGCGCATCGCCGCCGACCGCACCAAGCTGTCGGCCCGCTTCGAGCTGGTCGAGGATATCGTCAACGAGGCGATCTACGTGGCGCGCGCGGGCGGGGGCGGACAGATCGACCGCGCGGCCGTCCAGATCGCGCGCCAGGCGCGGCGCACCCGCAACGCGCGGGTCGAGGACCGCAGCCAGGAACAGATACGCCGCGGCGCGGTGATGATCGCCACGTCGGGCGAAGCGATCGGGCAGGTGAACGGTCTCACCGTGCGCTCCATGGGGGATCATTCCTTCGGCTCGCCCTCGCGGGTGACTGCGCGCACCTCCATCGGCCGGCGCGGCGTGACCAACATCGAGCGCGAGGTGATGCTCGGCGGCCCGATCCAGCAGAAGGGCGCGCTGGTGATCCAGGGCTTCCTCGCCGGGCGGTTCGCGCGGCGCATTCCCATGTCGTTCAACGCCTCGATCACCTTCGAACAGAACTATGGCGGGGTCGAGGGCGACAGCGCCTCGCTGGCCGAGATCCTGGCCATCGTGTCCGACCTGGCCGAGGTGCCGCTGCGCCAGGACCTGGCGGTGACCGGCTCGGTCAACCAGCATGGCGAGGTGCAGGCCATCGGCGGGCTGGTCGAGAAGGCGGAGGGGTTCTACCGGACCTGCAGCGAGGCGGGCGCGCTGACCGGCACGCAGGGCGTGGTCTTCCCGCGCGCGAACGAACCGAACCTCGTGCTGGACGACGCGGTCGCCGCCGACGTGGCGGCCGGCCGGTTCCACGTGTTCTCCGCCGCCCATGTCGATGAGGCGGTGGAACTGTTCACGGGCATGGAGCCGGGCACCCCGGATGCGGACGGCAACTACGCGCCCGGGACGGTCTATGGCCGGATCGCGGCGCGGCTTGAGGCGTTCGACGCGGCGCTCGACGCACGCGACGAATGACGCCCGCGCGGCGGCGTACCTGTTCCGATAGCGTCAGGACGCGGACGGGCGCCTAGCGGACGAAGACGTGGACCTCGTTGGTCGCCACGCTGCCGCTCGACGTCGAGCTTAGCGACATGCGGTCGCTCGGCAGGCCCATCTGGACCAGCGTCTGCAGCACCTGCTCGGCGTTGCGCCGCGACTGGTTCGCGGCCAGCGCGACCTGGGCCGGCGTTCCCGCCTGCGGGACGATCGAGACGATGTCGAAGGCCGCGCCAGGGCGGCGGTTGAGCGCCTCGCTGACGGCGGTGAACAGCGGCTCCTGGTAGGGCACGTTGTCACGGTCGAAGCGGATGACCACCAGTGGCCGACGGTTGCCCAGGTTGGCCAGCGGATTGCCGGTGTTGCGTGCCGGCGCGGCTGAGGCGAAGGCCCGGTTGGCGAGGCTCGTGCCGAACAGCTCGCCGTTCTTCACGGCCAGCGACAGCACGGTCAGGTTGCTGCGCTCGCGGCCCACATAGTTGGTCTGGCGCGAGACGTCTTCGGACAGCTCGTTGAGAAGGCGGTCTATCAGAACGACGGTGCGGTTGGTCTCGTCCTCCAGCACGGCGAGCTGGCGGTGATCCTCGTCCACCGCGCCGGTGAGGCCGTAGGTGGCGCGCACCGATTCCAGGACGAAGGCGGCCAGCGCGCTGTCGTCGGCGACCTTGTTCGACAGCGATGTCATGCTGCCGACGCTGTCGGAAATCTGGTCGAGGGTGGACTGCGCCTGGTTCCACTGGGCGACCAGGTTCGGGTTGCCCGGCGTGGTGCCGACCTGCAGCCGCGCCTGAATCTGGCCGACCAGGTTCTGGTACTGGGTCGCGTTGGCGACGGTCTGGGAACGCAGGGTCTGGAGCTGGGTGTTGTCGTCGGCGACGCCGGCCTGCAGCCGGCCCAGGTCTCCGCGCAGCCGCTCGACCCGGCGTCCGACCTCGGTGCCGGTGGACTGGCCGGGCGTGACGCCGGTGGGCTGGAAACTGTTCTGGCCCAGCTGCGGGGGCGGGCCAGAAAGCGTCGGCTGGGGATTCCGCTCGGCGGCACTGGGTTGAATGACCACACGATCGCCGCCGGACGGGCTTTCGCCCGTCAGGGACGGAATAAGTGCATCATCGGTGAATTCGCAGCCCGCAAGCAGCAGAACCGCGCCGACCGTAGCCGACCAGGTGCGTCTTGTGATCATTCGCTCCCTTGCCCCTCGAAGCCTCTTGCGCGTCCCCGGATTGGCCGCCCGCGCGGCGGCCGCGCAAAAATCGCTGATTAGCCAATTGGTTGCGGCGGATGTTAGCGATTGACCTGTAACCGGGCAAGTCGCTTTTGGGCCGGATTTTCGCGGAATTCGTGCGGCAAATCGCCCGGGCGCGCGCCCCGCGTTCCGGTGCGTCGTGCGCGCCGCGATTGCGGTCGCGATCCGTTGACCGGCGGGCCTTGCAATCGCGGGGGCTTTTTATTAGCGTCCGCGCGCCTTCGGCGAAGCGCCCGTAGCTCAATTGGATAGAGCGTCTGACTACGGATCAGGAGGTTGGGGGT
>JAYPUG010000004.1:0-5103 GCA_038133965.1 Rhodospirillaceae bacterium
GAATCATCCGATCGACGACATCCTGGACCGCAAGTTCATAGAGGTGGCCCAGCCTGCGCTCGAAGAGGGCAAGGCCGTTCAGGCGGAGTTTCCGATCGGCAACACCGATCGCACTGCGGGCACGATGCTGTCGGGCGAGGTGGCCAAGAAGTACGGCCATGCAGGTCTGCCGGAAGACACGATCTGGCTGAAACTCAAGGGCGTTGCGGGCCAGAGCTTCGGAGCCTGGGTCGCCCACGGGGTCACGCTCGACCTCGAGGGTGAGGCCAACGACTATGTCGGCAAGGGGCTCTCAGGCGGCAAGCTCATCGTGCGCCCGGCGCCGGAAAGCGGGATCAACCCGGACGAGAGCATGATCGTCGGCAACACGGTGCTTTACGGCGCGGTGACCGGTGAATGCTACTTCCGCGGCATCGCCGGCGAGCGGTTCGCCGTTCGCAATTCCGGCGCGATCGCGGTTGTCGAGGGCACCGGCGATCATGGCTGCGAGTACATGACCGGCGGCATCGTCGTGGTGCTGGGCGAGACGGGGCGCAACTTCGCGGCCGGCATGTCCGGCGGGATCGCCTATGTGCTGGACGAGGCGGGCGGTTTCGAGACCCGCTGCAACCTGGCGATGGTTGACCTGGAACCGATCGAGGACGAAGCCCAGGGCATGGATAAGCTGCATCTCTCGGACAACGAGTCCCATGGTCTCGTGGATATCCGGTCCGACATGACCCGTTTCGACGCCGAGCGGCTGCGCCAGCTGATCCAGAATCACGCGCACTACACCGCGTCCACGCGGGCACAGCATATTCTCGACAACTGGGAAGAGTATCTGCCGAAGTTCGTGAAGGTCATGCCGGTGGAATATCGCCGCGCCCTGCAGGAGATGCAGGTCGAGCAGACCGGCGAGATGAACATCGGCATGCGGAGGGGTTAATGGGCAAGGTAACTGGCTTCATCGAGATCGAGCGTCACGACCGGACTTACAAGCCGGCGGCGGATCGCATCCGGAACTACGACGAGTTCGTGATCCCGCTCGAGGAACGGGACCTGGAGCGCCAGGCGGCACGCTGCATGGATTGCGGCATCCCGTTCTGTCACAACGGCTGCCCGGTCAACAACCAGATCCCCGACTGGAACGACCTGGTTTACAACTCGGTCTGGGAAGAGGCCGCGCGCAACCTGCATTCGACCAATAATTTCCCGGAATTCACCGGCCGAATCTGCCCGGCGCCTTGCGAGGCGGCCTGCACGCTGAACATCGACGAGAACTCGGTCACCATCAAGACGATCGAGTGCGCCATCGTTGACAAGGCGTGGGAACAGGGCTGGATCAAGCCCCAGATACCGGAGGTCAAGACCGGCAAGAAGGTGGCGATCGTAGGGTCCGGGCCGGCCGGCATGGCCGCCGCACAGCAATTGGCGCGCGCCGGCCATGACGTCCATCTGTTCGAGAAAAACGAGACACCCGGCGGTCTCCTGCGTTTCGGCATCCCGGACTTCAAGATGGAGAAGCACCTGATCGACCGTCGCATGGAGCAGATGGTCGCCGAAGGCGTGACACTCCATTGCGGCGTGCATGTCGGCGTGGATATGAGCGCCGCCGATCTCGTCGCACAGCACGATGCCGTTCTGTTGTGTGGCGGTTCGGAGGCCCCGCGCGATCTACCCGTGGAGGGGCGCGAGTTCGACGGGGTCCACTTCGCCATGGAGTTTCTGCCGCAGCAGAACCGGCGCGTGGCCGGCAGCAACCAGGACGGCGACGTCGAGCCGATCCTGGCAGGCAAAAAGCACGTCGTCGTCATCGGTGGCGGCGATACCGGATCGGACTGCATTGGCACGTCCATCCGCCAGGGCGCATTGTCCGTCGTGCAGCTCGAGATTATGCCCCTGCCGCCCGAGCAGGAGGACAAGGGGCTGACCTGGCCGCACTGGCCGCTCAAGATGCGGACCTCGTCAAGCCAGGCGGAAGGCGCGGAGCGCGACTTCTCGGTGACCACCAACAGTATTGGTGGAGAGAACGGGCGGGTCACCCATATCAACTGCCAGCGGGTGGACGAGAAGTTCCAGCCGATCGAGGGAACGGAATTCCAGCTGCAGGCCGACCTGGTCCTGCTGGCGATGGGCTTCCTGCATCCGGTTGCGCAGGGGATGCTCGAGGAGCTCGGCGTCGAACTCGACGACCGCGGGAACGTAAGGGCCGACACGAACGCCTATCGCACCTCGCACGACAAGGTGTTCGCGGCCGGCGATATGCGCCGGGGACAGTCGCTTGTGGTGTGGGCGATCCGCGAGGGGCGTCAGGCCGCCCGGGCGGTTGACGAATTCCTCATGGGCAGCACCGTCCTGCCGCGTTAGATCCGCCCCGTCGTCAGTCGGGCCTGACTGTTGGTTGGTTGCCCGGGCCCTAATTCGGCGGGAACGCTGCGAAGCACTTGTTCGACTGGAAGATGAAGGTCTCGACGTAGTCGAGGATCTCCGGCTTGCGGTCGAGGGTCGCCATGGCGCCTGCCAGCACGTGCCAGTTGAGCATCTCGTGGTGTCCGGATGCCTCGGTTTCCTCGATTGTGCGTTGCCGCCACGTCTCGTAGTCGCCGTTCTTCAGGGCTTCCAGCATCTGCCGGTCGGCCTCGAAGTCGGGCACGACGTAGCCCGAGTTGGGCGACAGGAAGCAGTGCGACCAGCTGGATGAGGCGATGATGACCGTGCGGTAGGGGCTTTCGGCCAGGGTCTCGGCCATTTTCGCGCCGATCTCGTAGCACATGGCGGGATTGGGGCCCGGCGGGTCGGGCATTCCGTTCTCCTCGGGCTCCTCGAAGAGGTGGGAAAAGGCACCCTTGGCGCTGATGACGGCACTGCCGTAGCAGTTCACGTGGAACGGCACGACCGGGAAGGGGAAGCCGCGCCGGTCGAGGTCGAGATACAGCATCGTGTAGTTGAATCCGTGCGCCAGGACCGGCGAGTTCGCCAGCTTGTAGGCATAGGGCATGGCGACGCCCCGGTTCAGGAAACCCGTGGTCAGATACTTGGCGCCCTCGCGATGGCCGTGGAAGGTCATCTTCGTGTCGTGCGGTTCACCCCAGTAGTTGTCCTTCTCGGCCATGAAGCCGTGGCCCCAGACCTCCTGTTCGAACTCGTCGTCCAGACCGAACACGCAGAAGGGCGGAATGATGTCTTCCTTGAAGTTCTCGTACTGGTCGTCGGCGATGATGACGATGAAGTCGGGATCGAATTCGTCGATAATCTCGCGCTGGCGGCGAAAGTTCTGCCACATGCGTTCGCGGTAGGTTCCGGCGGACGACAGGCCCATGTCGTTGCCGACCTCCTCGAGCATGCCCTCGGGCCAGTTCTGCTGGTCCTTCCACTTGGGGTCGATCAGCGGTGCATTGATGATGTGCTGCCAGATCGAACTGAGCCCCTTGTCGGTTCCCGTCAGGCCGGGGTAGTGGGTCATTCCGAGGCCGAGAATCTCGCCCATTTCTGTTCCTCCTGGAAAGCGCCTAACAGGTCGTGTCAGCGCGACGGAAGCCGGCGGCCTTTATGGGCCGGACGTTCAAAGAGTAAGTCGATAGGATCGCCGCCGGCAAGCACACAGCGGGGTACGGATGGAGGTGCCAATGATGCCCCGCTGGCAGGGGTGTTCGTGCACCTACGCGTAAGCGGGGCGTGGACTTCGGGTTCGCAGGATCAATCCGCCGATGATTGCGAGATTGCCGAGATTGAATGCCACGCCGATCAGGAAGGCGAGCCGGTAGCTGCCCGTCACGTCGAACACGTGCCCGCCGAGCCACGAACCCAACGCCATGCCGCCGCCCGCGCACAAAAGGATCAGACCGGTGCGGCGGCCGGCCTGGGCGGCCGGCAGCAACTCGCGCACGATCACCGGATAGCAGGGCAGGATTCCGCCATAGCCCAGCCCGAACAGGGCAGCAGCCAGATAGACTGCGGGGAGGCTGTCCACGAAGGCCAGAACGGCGAGCAGGCTCGCCTGGCCCGTGGAAAACACGAAGATCGCGCGCAGCCCGCCATAACGGGTGCCCAGGAAGCCCACCCCGAAGAAACTGGCAAGCGCGGAGCAGCCCAGCATAACCGATAACACCTCGGCGCCGCGGGCGGGATCGTAGCCGAGGTCGCTGACATGGCTGACAATGTGTGCGAGGGGCAACGACATGGCCACGCAACAGCCGATCGAGGCTGTCGAGAGCAAGAACTGGATGGTTGGTGGTGAAAGCGGTGCGCGCAGATCCGTGGGTCCTGCGGCACGCCTGGCGGCGGCGCTGGACGAACCTTCGGAGGCCGGCGGCCTTTGGCGCAGGATCAACGCCAGCGGCACCATGGTGGCGAGCGCGAACAGCCCGTAGATCAGCGCCGTCTGGCGCCAGCCCACGGCCGCGATCAGATAGTGAAACACCTGGGGCCACAGCAGGCCCGCGAGTCCCTGTCCGGATCCGACGATCCCGACGGCGACGCTGCGATTGTGCTCGAACCAGCGCGTGATGTTGGCGGTCAGCGGTGCGAACAGGGTAGAGCGGCCGAAGACCCCCAGCATCACGCCATAGATGAAGTAAAGCTCCCACTGGGTGCTGACAAAGCTGGTCAGGATTGCGCCCGCACCGACCATGCTGCCACCGATGAAGGCCGGGAACGCCATGCCGCGCCGATCGAGCAGCCAGCCCATGAAGATGCCGCCCAGGCCGGCACAACCGTATTGAAGCGCATAGGCGATGGAGGGGACGGCACGTGGCCAGTCGAATTCGGTGCTGATCAGCTTCAGCGCGACAACGATGAAGTAGATGCTGCCCGTGCCGACCAACATGAACAAGAGCGACGCAATCAGAACGATGACGCGCCGCCGCACCACGGGATCGCCGAGCGATGCGCCGAATCCGTTCGCGGTGTTGCCGTGCCTGCTCATCCTGTCCCCCCGATTACGGAGGGCAGACTAGCCGTTCATACGCCGCCTTGCCCGAACTGATTGAGGTTTCAGGCGACCTTTTCGCCGCTGCGCTTCGGCAGTACCCATTCCGGCCGTGGCCAGTGGCAGGTGTATCCGTTGGGGAAGCGCTCGAGATAGTCCTGATGTTCCAGTTCGGCCTCCCAGAAGTCACCGACGGG
>JAYPUG010000004.1:5113-10983 GCA_038133965.1 Rhodospirillaceae bacterium
CGGGTTCGACCTCGGTCACGACCTTGCCGGGCCAGAGGCCGGACGCATCCACATCGGCGATCGTGTCCCGCGCAGTGCGTTCCTGCTCGTCGGAGACGTAATAGATCGCAGAACGGTACGACGGTCCCATGTCGTTGCCCTGACGGTTGGGGGTGGTCGGATCGTGGATCTGGAAGAAGAACTCGAGCAGGTCCCGGTAGGTGATCCTCGCGGGGTCGAAGACGATCTCTATTCCCTCGGCATGGGAGCCGTGGTTGCGATAGGTCGCGTTGGGCACATCGCCGCCCGTATAGCCGACGCGGGTGCTCTCGACTCCCGGCAGCTTGCGGATCAGGTCCTGCATGCCCCAGAAACAGCCGCCGGCCAGTACTGCGCGTTCGCTCATTTCGAATTCTCCACCATGTCGATCCTGTCACCTCAAAGATGGGGTGGCATTGCGCGATTGGCCACCGAATTCTGGTTTACACGACGATGTGACCGCACGGACATGGGGTACCTGACAGATACGTTACGATCCTGTACGGAACTCGAATGGTTTCACACTACGACTTCATCATTGTCGGGGGCGGTTCGGCCGGCTGTGTGCTCGCGAACCGGCTGTCGGCACGTTCGGCCAATCGCGTGCTGTTGCTTGAAGCAGGGCGCGACACGCCGCCCGGTGCGGAACCGTCCGATATCCGCGACACCTATCCGACCTCCTACTACAACCCGGACTACATGTGGTCGGACATCTCCGGCCACGAGCGTGCGGGACGTACGGGGGCGAAGACACAGTTTCGCCAGGGCCGTGTCCTCGGTGGCGGCTCGTCGGTCATGGGTATGGTCGCCCTGCGCGGCACACCGCACGACTATGCAGAGTGGGTCGAGCTGGGGGCCGAAGGGTGGGCGTGGGAAGACGTCCTGCCGTTCTTCCGGCGTGTCGAGACCGATGCGGATTTCGGCGACGAGCAGGAGGTTCACGGCGCGGACGGCCCGGTTCCCATCCGCCGATTGCCCGAAGCGCAGTGGCCGCCCATCCTCGGCGCCATGGCAGAGGCGGCGGGCGAGCGCTAGATCGCGCAGATCAGCGACTTCAACAGCGATTTCCGTGACGGGTTCGGACCGCTGCCCCTCAGCAAGTTTCCCGACAAACGCGCTTCCGCAGCGATCTGTTATCTCGACGAAACAGTCCGTGCGCGCCCGAACTTGACGATCCGGACGGGTGTGCGGGTCGAGAAGATCGTCATGGAGGGCGCGCGTGCCGTAGGCGTCGAGGTGGCGCTCGATGGCCGGACACACAGCCTGTCGGCGGGCGAGGTGATCGTGTCGGCCGGGTCCCTGCAGTCGCCGGTGTTTCTGCTGCGTGCGGGTATCGGGCCGGCGGCCGAGCTGGCCGAAGCCGGGGTCTCACCCGTCGTGGACCGGGCCGGGGTGGGGCGGAACCTGCACAACCACCAGATTCTCTATCTGGTTGCGCATTTGAACCGCCGGGCCCTGCCGCCGGCAGGACAACGCGATCACACGACCGCGACTTGGCGGTATTCGTCGGGGACTGCCGACTGCCCACCCAGCGATATGTACATCAGCTATGTGGGCCAGACGGGCTGGCACGCGCTGGGCCGGCGCATCAGCGCGCTCACGCCGGGGGTCCTGAAGCCCTATTCCCGCGGGCGTATCCGTCTCGACCCGGAAAACCCCGACGGACCGGCCGATATCGCGTTCGACTTCCACGCCGACGAGCGGGACGCGGTGCGCCACGCGGATGCAGTGGGTCACGCGGCCTCGCTGCTATTGGCGCCACAGGTTCGCGCCCTGTGGAACTCGGCGTTTCCCGTCGCCAGCACCCACCGGTTACGCGGCTTCAACGAGATCAACACCTACAACGCACTGCGCGCACGTGCGATCGCGGCGATCTTCGACCTGCTGCCGGTGGCAAGTGCGCCGGTCATCGGCACGCTCTCAATGCCCGGTGTCGATGTCACCGATATCGCCCGCGACCCGGAACTGCGCGACGCCTTCGTGCGCGCCAGCGTGGCAGGCATGGCGCACCATGCCGGTACGTGCCGGATGGGGCGGGCGGACGATCCCGCAGCCGTTACGGACAATGCCGGGCGTGTCCACGGGACGGCGGGGCTTCGCGTCGTGGATGCGTCCTTGATGCCCTGGGTGCCGCGCGGCAACACGAACCTGCCGACCCTGATGGTCGCAGAGAAAGTCGCCCAGTCGATCCTCGACGGTCGCTAGCTTCCGTCAGTCCGCTGCACCCGAAACCGGCAGTTCGCCCGGCAGCCGGATGTTCTCGCGCCCGATCGCCGGAATGTCGGTGACACCCATGACCGCCATGGTCCGGCGGACCTCGTTTTCGAGAATCTCGATGGCGCGGCTGGCACCGGCCTCACCCGCGGCGGAGACGCCGTACAGGGTCGCGCGGCCGACCGCGATAACGTCTGCGCCCAGCGCGAGCCCCTTCAGGATGTCGCTGCCGCGGCGCACGCCGGAATCGGCGATGATCGTCAGCCGGTCTCCCGCCGCATCGACGATGGCAGGCAGGGCATCCCACGGTGTAACCGCGGTGTCGTTGACGTTGCCCGCATGGTTCGACACGAAAATGCCGTCGGCGCCGGCGTCTGCCACTGCGACAGCGTCTTCGGGATGGAGCACGCCCTTGACCAGAAGCGTGCGTGGCCAGCGATCGCGGATGCGGCGCAGGAAGTCCCAGTCGAGGGTTTCATTGCGGTTGAGGAAGCTGGACGATTTGGCCGAGACATAGCCGGTCGCCTCCGCCCTGGCTTCATCGGGGATGTGGATGTTCGTGAAAGCGGGCAGGCGGCCTTCGTCGAGGAAGTAGCGGCCTGCGGTGCCGACAAGCCAGCGCGGATGCCTCAAACCGTCTATCGCGGCCTGCAGGGTCACCTTCGGCGGGAAGACGAGACCGTTGCGGACGTCGATCTCGCGGTTGTTGTAGACGGGCGAGTCCACCGTCAGCACCAGCGCCTCGAAACCTGCTTCCCGTGCCCGGTCAACGGTCGGGAACACGGCTTCGGCGTCGCGCCAGACATAGAGCTGGAACCACTGGGTGCCGCCGCCGTTCTCGATGACATACTCCATGTCGGAGTTCGACGTGGTGGCGAGCGTGAAGGGGATGTTTGCCTTGGCCGCCGCGCGTGCGAGCACTGTCTCACCCCGGTACCAGACAAACCCGGCAGGTCCGGTGGGCGCGATCAGGAACGGCAGATCGTGCTGCTTGCCGAACAGCGTGACGGACGGGTCGCGCCCCGAAACATCGCGCAGGATGCGCGGCATGATCTTGATCCGGTCGAGCGCCTCCCGGTTGTGGCGCATGGCGACCTGGTCTTCGCTGCCCTTGTCGCAGAAGTCGAACAGCGCCTTGGTCAGGCGGCGTTGCGCCATGCGACGCAGGTCTTCGATGTTGAGCGCCTTGCGCGAAAGATCGGCCACGCGGAAACCCCTTGCAGGACAGGATGCCGGCCGCGGGTGCGACCCCGTTCAAACGGAGCACGACGCGCGCTAAGGTGCAAGGCTGGTGCCCGGATCATTCGGGCAAGGGAGGGGCCAATGACCGAAATTGTCACCATGAGCCAGGACGAAATGCGCGCACGCATCGCGTTCTTCGGCGACCAGAATGCCGACCGAAACCTGATGATCACACAGTCGATCCCGGGGTTTCAGCGCGATATCTATTCGATCATCGGGAAGGGCGTGTCGGAGAAGAATGCCACGCAGCCGGGTATCGTCGATTCGACGGGCTTCAACGTCGCCTATGTCGGGGCGAAACCCGACAACGGCTCCGCCATGCACACGCACGAGGAGGTGGAGGTCTTCATCCCCCTGTCGGGCACCTGGGCGGTGTACTGGAACGAGGGTGACGAAATGGAGGAGGTCGTGCTGGGGCCGATGGACTGCATTTCCGTTCCGGGCCGCGTCATGCGCAGTTTCCGCAACGTAGGCGATACCTACGGGCATCTCCTGGTCATCATCGAGGGAACGCACAACGTCGCCGTCGGACGCCCGCAGGACGTCATCGACAAGGCCGCGGACGCGGGAGCACGGCTCGGCGCCGACGGGAAGATGGTCGAGGCGGCGGAATAAGGCCGGGAGGAAAGCGATATGGCGACGATCGAAATTCGCGGGGTGAACCTGCGCTACGAAATCATCGGAGACAGCGGGCCCTACGTGGCGCTGATCACCGGCGGGCGGCGCGGATACGACGAGTTCGTGCCGCTGGCGAGGCGCATCGCCGACCAGGGGTTCCGCGTTCTGCTCCATGACCGGCGCAACACGGGCGCGTCGGACATTCTCATGGGGGCGGATGAGGTCGAGGAAGCTGTCTGGGCAGACGATCTACAGGTTCTGCTCAACCAGTTCGGCGCCGCACCCGCGTTCATCGGCGGATCGTCGTCGGGCGCGCGCACGGCGCTCTTCTTTGCATTGCGCCACCCGCAATCGGTTCGCGGCCTGCTGTTGCTGCGTGTGACGGGGGGCGCGTTCGCGGCCGGCCGCCTGCCGGAACAGTATTACGACCAGTTCATCCGGATTGCCCGCGAGGGCGGCATGGAGGCGGTCTGCGCCACGCCGGAATACGGCGAACGGATCGCGGCCAACCCCGCAAACCGCGAGCGGCTGATGGCGATGTCGGCGGATGCGTTCATCGACATACAGACCCGCTTGCGCGAGCTGTTCGTGGCGGGGTCGGACCTGCCTGTCTTTGGCGTCAGCGAGGCCGAGCTCAACGGCATTGACATCCCGACGGTGATAATCCCGGGCAATGACCGGGTCCACGATTCACGGGTCGGGAGGACGGTCCACGGGATGATCCCCGGAAGTGAGCTGCACACGCTGCCCATCGAGGATTCGAACGAGCCGGTGATCCCCTTCACCGAGTGGGGCGACTACGAACCGGAGATTGCCGCGACCTTCGCCGACTTCATGCGGCGTCATGCCGCCTAGCGGCATGGGTGCGCCGGCCGACCATCAAAAGGTTTCGGCAAAGAAGTCCCGCATGTAGCGGTATGCACGTTTGCAAAGCGCCTCGTCGTAGAGCGTAACTGGCGGATTGTTCTCACCCTCGACGCAGAACGCGTGCGTCGCGTGGCCGAAGCTCAGATGTTGCCAGTCCACGCCTGCGTCGGTCATTTCCGCTTCCAGCGCATCCATCATTTCCTTGGGAGTTACCGGATCGGCCGCGCCATGGATGGCCAGCACACGTCCCTTGATGTCGGGCTTGGTTGCGGCATCGACCGGATTGGGCGCCGTGACATGGAATACGACCGTGCCCTGAACATCGAGGCCGGCACGTGCCTGTTCCAGCGCGAACCCTCCGCCCATGCAATAGCCGATCGCACCGGTGTGCACGCCGTCGATCAGGTCGCGGTTTCGAGCTTCTTCCATCAACACTTCGAAGGCTTTCGCACCGCATCCGAGCACGAAGGGAAGATTTCGCCGCGTGCTGGTCGCGCTTTCGAGCAACTCGTCGTATGACTTCTCGCGCTCGCCATAGCCAACGCCGTACATGTCGGCGACCAGGACGACGTAGTCCCGACCCGCGACTTCCGCGGCCATGGCATTCGAATGGTCGCACACGCCCAGCCAGTCCGGCTGCATGAAGATCGCGGGAAGTTTAGCCGCGATGCTGTCGTCATAGACGATCGCACCCTCGAACGGTTTCCCCTCGTACTCGTAAGGAACTGGAATGATGGCCATGATCGTTCTCCCCCGTGTCGGATTGCAGAATCCTAATGCGAGCGCTGTTCACCCGTAAGCTTCACGATTCAAGCCCGGCGCAATAGCCCGACCGCCGAGAGCAACGCCGCGAGAGTGGCGACGAAGAAACCGATGCGCAGTGTCACCGTCGAGACCTCCCATGCGAGCAG
>JAYPUG010000004.1:10993-12466 GCA_038133965.1 Rhodospirillaceae bacterium
CAAGGTCATAGCCGACATAGATGGCGAAGGTCAGTGCAAGGCCGAGCAGGAAGCCCCGGCCGCGCAGGGCCGCGACCAGGAAAATCACGGCGATAACCGCTTCGAGCGCGATGGATGCGAATTGCAGTGTGTCGAGCATGGTATGTGAAGTTTACGTTCAGGCGCCGAATGCGCACAATCGCGGCGCTCGAGTGTCCGGACAACCTTTCCACCGGGAGAAAGAACGTTGAGTAACCCCATCCAGATTCGCATGGGGGGCTATGGCCCGCCGACCACGACCCATTCGCGTGCGCTGAAGTTCATCGGCGACCGCCTCGAAGAGCAGTTCGGCGACGGCGTGGATATCAAGTATGTCTGGAACATCATGGATTTCGGCTATCGCGCCGACGAGATCCTGTGGCTGACCGAATGCGGCATCCTGACGATGTCGTACCAGTCGACCAGCTACCTCACCGACCGTGTGCCCGAGCTGGGATTCGTCGATCTGCCGTTTCTGTTCCGGGATCTGGACCACGCGCGTGCGGCGTTCGATGGCGACCTGGGCCGGTATCTCGATGAGCGGATCGAGGCCCGGTACAACTATCGCATGCTCGGCTACTTCGAGAACGGGTTCCGACACATCTCGAATCGGTTGCGCCCGATCCACACGCCCGCGGACCTGAAGGACATGAAGATCCGCATGCTGCCGAGTGACGTGCATGTGCGCACCTTCGATCTTCTCGGCGCGGAACCGCTGCGCATGGACCTGACCGAAGCGATCGAGGGGGTGGTGAACGGTTCGCTCGACGCCCAGGAAAACCCGCTGGCGAACACGGTCACCTACGGCGTCCACAAGTATCACCCGTACCACACGCTCAGCGGCCATTTTTACCTCTCCCGCGGCGTTTATGCGCACCGCGAGAGCGTGGACGGCTGGCCCGACGATTTCCGCGACGCCGTGCGCGCGGCAGTGCGCGATGCGACGGCCTATCAGCGTGGACTTGCGGTCGAGGAGGAGGATATCTCGCGTCAGGCGCTCGAAGACGAAAAGTGCGAGATCGTCGAACTGACCGATGCCGAGCGTGAGGCGTTCCGTGCCGCGGTCGCACCCATGTATGATGAGGCCCGTGCAGCGCACGGGAATACCATGTTCGACCTGATCCCCGACTGACGAGGGCAGGTCAGGCGGCGTTAACGGGTTTCCGCCGGGCGCTCGAAATCCTTGTCCAGGTGCCCGCGGCCCGATTGCTCGCCGCGTTCGAACATCCAGGAATAGCCGCCCTCCGGGTTGGTGAGGATTTCCCACCAGTTGTCGTCCGGGTCGCACAGGAAGAAGCAATAGGTGCCGTGCTGGTCGAGCGGGCGCGTGACTTTCTTGATGCCCCATTTCTCCTGCTGCGCCACCGACTTGACGTGTGCCGCATCCACGTCGGCCTTCGTACGCACATCGAGGCCGTTATGGTTAAGCATGTTCATCGGCTCCTTCTCCTTCAC
>JAYPUG010000004.1:12476-13343 GCA_038133965.1 Rhodospirillaceae bacterium
AAATCGGGCTGGTGCGAATAACCTCGAGACCGAGGAATCCTTCGTAGAAGGCCCGACTGCGTTCGAGATCGGTCGATTCGAGGGTGCCGTGGGACAGGAAGTTCAGTTCCAGCGGGCCTTCACCCGGGTCGTTCGTGCTGGTGGACATTGTCGTTCCTCCGGTGGGAGCAGAGTGTTCTGCACAAACACACTGGTGCGTCGCCGTCACCCTAGCAGGCAAGGACGGTGGAACCGAAGCCCTGCGTGATGCGGATGCGCTTGCCAAATCGTCCGGTGCGCGCGTACCTGAAACCGCAGAAACGGGAAGGGGGTCGCGATGGGTATCGTCACGGATGTGGTTCTGCCGCTTGCCCTGGCATTCATCATGTTTGCGCTGGGGTTGGGGCTCACGGTTGATGACTTTGTCCGGGTTGCCACCCGACCGCGCGATTTTCTGATCGGTGCGGTCTCGCAGATCGTCCTGCTGCCGCTGGTGGCGTTCGTCCTCGTCAGCATCTGGCCGCTGCCGCCGGAACTCGCGCTCGGCGTCATGATCATCGCCGCGGCACCGGGCGGCGTGACCTCGAACATCCTGACATCCTTTGCGCGCGGCGATGTCGCGCTGTCGATATCCCTGACGGCGGTCATCAGCCTGCTGAGCGTGATCACCATTCCGATCGTCGTTGTGTTCGCCTACGGGCAGATCGTTGGTGGCGAGGCCGGCGACGTGTCGGTGGCCGCGACCGCGATCAG
The DNA here is from genome assembly GCA_038133965.1 of Rhodospirillaceae bacterium. Taxonomy (GTDB): domain Bacteria; phylum Pseudomonadota; class Alphaproteobacteria; order UBA6615; family UBA6615; genus JAYPUG01. Next base: position 13,209 of record JAYPUG010000004.1, read on the forward strand.
CGTGTTCGTCATCGTCACGGTTCCGGTCCTGCTCGGCCTGGCGGTGCGGCGCTTTGCCGAGGGGCTGGCCATGCGGATCGAACCTGTGGCGCGTCAGGTCTCGGCGGTCCTGTTCGTGCTCGTGCTGGCCGGCGC
>JAYPUG010000004.1:13353-21297 GCA_038133965.1 Rhodospirillaceae bacterium
ATTCCAGGAACGTGCCAATATCGTCGAATATTTCGCCCAGGCGGGGCTTGTTACCATGGTGCTCAACGTCGCGATGATGACGCTTGCCTATGCGATTGCGCGTATCCTTGCGTCGGGTCCGCGCCAGCGCATTGCGATATCGATCGAGTGCGGCCTGCAGAACGGAACCCTGGCCATCGCCGTCGCGGCCTTACTGTTCGGCGGCGGCCTGGTGACCGTACCTGCCGCGACCTACAGCCTGATCATGTTCGCCACGGCGCTGCTCTTCATCGCGTTCCTGCGGCGGACGCACCCGGACTGAACGGGATCAGGGATCGAGCGGGAACCAGCCGGGGATATCCTCGCACCGCGCCAGCCATGCGCGGACCTCGGGCCAGTCGTCGAGCGGCACGTCCCCCTCGGGTGCGCGCTTGACGTAGGGGTAGCAGGCGATGTCGGCGAGGGTCGGGCGGCCGAGGGGCGCCAGCCAATCGCCGGTCTTGCGCAACTGCCAGGTCAGCACCTCCAGCGCGGTTCGGCTGTCGGTGAGATAGCCCTCGAAACTTTCGCGGCGGCGGTTATAGACGGTCACACCTCGTGCCCACATCAGGCCGAACTGCACCTCGTCCTGGGCAAAGGACAACCACTGCATGACTTCGGCCATCTCCAGCGGGTCTGTCGGCAACCAGTCCTCGCCGCCATAGGTCCTGGCCAGATAGACGAGGTGGGGCGTCGAATCCCAGAAGGTCCTCCCCTCGATCTCCATCACCGGAACCTGGCCGCGCGGATTCATGGCAAGGAACGGCGGCGACTTGTGCTCGCGCCCGTCCCAGTCGATATGGATTTCCTCGAGCTCGACACCGAGGATCGAGGCCAGCACCCGCACCTTGAACGAGTTGCCGGACATTGTGGTCATGTAAAGTTTCATCGCGCCTGTCCTTGTTCACGGGACCGGCACGGAATACCCGGCCACCGCGGAATACGAGCCTAGCACGTGCTCCGCGGTGACCAAGTAACCTGCGGGTGGAAGGGATCAGGCGGCCTTGCGGGTGAGATGCGCGAGGATGTTCTGTGGCGCGGTTTCACCGTAGGGGTCGTCCTCGCAATTGTCCTCGCGGCCGGGTTCCTCGAACCAGGCTTCGACGGTGCCATCGTTAACGACGGCCGCATAGCGCCATGAGCGCTGGCCAAACCCCAGATTGTCCTTGGCGACCAGCATGCCCATGCCTCGCGTAAAGTCGCCCGAGCCGTCGGGTATGAGGCCGATTTTCTCCACACCCTGGCTCTTGCCCCATGCATTCATGACGAACGCATCGTTCACGGCGACACAGTAGATTGCGTCGATGCCGGCGGCCGCGAACTCCGGATAGAGCTTCTCGAAATCAGGGAGCTGATAGGTCGAGCAGGTGGGTGTGAAGGCGCCTGGCAGGGAGAAGAGAACCACGCGCTTGCCGGCGAAATAGTCCGCACTGCATTTGTGCTCCCAGCGAAAGGGGTTGGGACCACCGACACTCTCGTCCCGAACCCGGGTTTTGAAGGTGACGTCTGGGATATGCTTTTCGTTCATTGCAACGGCTCCTCGTGTTGGGTTTCCCCCAATATAATTAGAACAGTTCTAAAAACAAGAGTTTTTGGATTCATTCCAAAAAGAGCCTTGTGACACCTGAACTGTGCGCTTGCTCTGGAACGGCGTTCCATCATGTGCGAACGATGGGAATGAGAAGGAGTAGGTACTGATGACAGGAAACACCGCAGCCGATGGACCCGATCTTACCGACCGCAATGTTTTTGCGGTCTGGACGCGAGACACCGTGCGTTACAGCGATCTCGATCCGAACGGTCACGTCAACAACGGTGCGATCAATCAGTTCTTCGAGGATGGCCGGGTGAATTTTCGCCAGGTACGGCTCTCGAACGCGGACGGCGACAAGCTGACGGGATTTGCCGTCGTCCGGTTCGCCGTGAACTACCGCGCGCCGGCGCACTATCCGGGCGAGGTGGAGATCGGCACGGTCGTCACACGGGTTGGCGGCTCGTCCTACGGGCTCGGCCAGGGCCTGTTTCAGGATGGAAAGTGCGTGGCCACGGCAGAGGTCACCACGGTCCATTTCGATCCGGCGAGTTCGAAGTCGCGCCCGTTGCCGGACGATATACGCGCCGCGCTGGAAGGTGCGATGGTTACAGGCGGGGCGGACTAGCCGCCGATGAAGGCCTTGGCCATCTTGTACATGGCGTAGTCGATCAGCTTGCCCTCGACCTTGATGGCCGCGATGCCGCTGGCCTCGGCAGCCTCGAACTCCGCAACCACCTTCGTGTAGTAGGCCATCTCGGCCTCGGTCGGCGCATAGGCCTCGCGCGCAACCGCGATCTGGCTCGGGTGAATGAGGGTACGTCCGTCGTATCCCAGCCGCTTAGAAAGAGCGCAGTCGGCGCGCAGATCGGCATCGTTGCCGATGTCGCTGAAGGCGCCGTCGAGCACATAGGGAACGCCCGCCGCGCGGGAATCGAGCAGCACCTTCGAGCGCGCATAGAGCATCTCTGTTCCTTCGACGGACCATGCGCACTTCAGGTCGCGCTGAAGGTCTGCATCCTCGGCGCTGCCGAAGGCCACACTTTCGATCCGCTCGGCGGCCGATGCCACGTCGAAGCAGCGCACGACGCCAAGCGCCGTCTCGATCAGCAGGATCAGCTTGACCGAGTTCGGCTCCAGCCCGCGCTCGCGTTCGAGGCGGGTCATGATGGAATCGACGCGCTGCACCGTCGCGACATCCTCGGCCATGGGATAGATCGCGGCGCGAAGGTCAGCGGAGACCACCGCTTCGAGGTCGGCTTCGAGGTGTTCAGGCTCGCTGTTGATACGCACCAGCGCAGGCGTTTCGAGGGTGGGGATCAGCTCCGCGACAACGCCCCGCGTCTCGGCCTTGAGCTGGACGGGGACCGTGTCTTCCAGGTCGATGATGACGGCATCGGGCTCGAACCGTGCCGCCTTGCGCGCCAGCTCCGGCTTGGTCCCGGGCGCATAGAGGGTAATCAGCGGCTGTTCTGTGTTGGGGCCGTTGGCCATCAGATAATTCCTTCGCGCCGCAGCGCCTCCATCTCGTCCTTTGACAGGCCCAGTTCGCCGAAGATTTCATCGTTATCGGCGCCCATTTCACCACCGGGGTGGCGGACCTCGCCGGGCGTTGCACTCATCTTGGGGAAGATGCCCTCCATGCGCAGCGGCGTGCCGTCCCCATCGGGCGCTTCCACGATCATCTCGCGCGCCTGGGCATGGGCGTCGGCAAGCAGGTCGGCGATATTGTTGATCGGGCCCACGGGCACGGCGTTCTCGCGCAGCAGTTCCGTCACCTCGGCAAAATCGCGCGCGCCGACCCAGGCGGAAACCATCGCGTCTAGTTCGTCGGCGTTGGCGACGCGCTTCGTGTTGTCGGCAAAACGCGGATCTTCGATCAGTTCGGGCTGACCCATCACCTCGAACAGGCGCGCGGCGGTCGATTGGGTCGAGCCCGCGATTGCCACCCAGCGCTCGTCCCTCGTGCGATAGACGTTGCGCGGTGCCGAGGTCGTGTTGCGGTTGCCTGTACGCTCCTGCACCTGGCCCGTCAGCTGGTGGACCAGCGCGTTCGGGCCAAGCATCGAGAACACGCTTTCGAGGATCGACACGTCGATCACCTGCCCCTTGCTGCCGCCCGCGACGTCGCGATGATAGACGGCGAACATTGCCGCCATCGCGGCGTAGAAACCCGCGAAACTGTCTGCCAGCGCGAATGTGGGCAGGATGGGCGGGCCGTCGGGGAAGCCCGTCATGTCGGCGAAGCCGCTCATTGCTTCCATCAGGGTGCCGAAACCGGGCTGGTCGCTGTACGGCCCCGTTTGTCCGAAGCCCGTGACGCGCACCATGATGAGCCGCGGATTGATCTCCGCCAGTTCGTCGTAGTGGATGCCCCACTGTTCGAGGCGGCCCGGCCGGAAGTTCTCAATGAAGATGTCGGTGTCTGCGAGCATCCGGTAGAGGATGTCGCGTCCCGCCGGCTTGGAGATGTCGAGGGTCACCAGCTTCTTGTTGCGGTCGTAGTATTTCCACCAGGGGTTCACGCCGTCCTTGGTGAAGCCGAACTTGCGCAGCGGATCGCCCTTGCCCGGCGGCTCGACATGGATGACTTCTGCACCGAAATCCGCCAGATGGCGCCCGCACAGCGGGGCCGCGATCACGGTGGCACATTCGACGACCTTCAGGCCGTGCAGGGCGGGCAATTCGGGCATGTTTTTACGGGGCGCCGGGTCAGGCCGCCGCTTCGACCGGCTCCGCGCCCTTGAGCTGGGTGCGGTGCATGACGCGGCGTGCGCCGGCATCGAACGGCTCGCGCCGGTGCATGGTGCAGCGATTGTCCCACATCAGCAGGTCGCCGACCTGCCACTTGTGGCGATAGACGAAGTCGCCGCCCTCGCAGTGGGCCCAGATGCGGTCGAGCAGGGCCTCGCTCTCATCGATGGGCGCGCCGACCACCCAGGCGTGCAGCCGGCGGCCGAGAAACAGCGCCGGACGGCCTGTTTCGGGGTGGGCGCGCACGATCGGGTGCCGCGCGCCCGGAGCCGTGCTGACGTCGCCGATGCCGGAATGGTTCGAACGCAGGTTGCCGGCGCTGTCGTGGCTCGAATCGTGGTTCAGGACGAGGTCTTCTATCTCCGAACGGAGATCGCCGGGGAGCGCGTCGAGCGCGGCGTACATGCTCATGAAAGAAGTATCGCCGCCGGTTTCGGGCACTTCGAGGCTGTAGAGCACGCTCGCGGGTGGCGGCAGGTCGATATACGACATGTCCGTGTGCCACGCGGCCTCGCCATCTCCGAGAACGCCGATGGTGGTTCCGTCTTCCTGCACGTTGGAGATGATCAGCACCTCCGGGTGGCCGTCGGGAGAGAAGGGTTCCCAGCCGGGTACGGTGTCGAGATTGCCGAAATGACGGCTGAACGCGACCAGATTGGCGTCGGTGAGGTTCTGATCGCGGAACAAGACCACCTGATGTTCGAGCCAGGCCGCGCGGATTGCCGCGACCGTCGCGCCGTCGAGCGGCTGTGACAGGTCCACGCCGCGGATTTCGGCGGCGATGGCACCCGTCAGCGGATGCACGTCGGGTTCGGTGGGGTTCGCCACGTTTCTTTCCTCCCTGTACCGCGGCCAGATTCCATCGTCGCGGGCGGGTCTGTCAATGCGTCGGGGCGCGGAATCCCGCGGTTTCGGTCCGCACTGCCGAGGTGCTATACAGCCTGCTCACGCTTTCGGAGGAGGAACCACGGTGGTTGCGAACAAGCCCAAGATGACCCGGCCGACGGTCTATCAGTTCAAGCTCGGCGATTTCACGATTACGAACATCCTGGAGGGGTACGCCCACCGGGAGGACCTGCACCCGCAGACGGGCACGAACGTCACGGCCGAAGAGATCGAGGCGGTCGCGACGGCGCATCACCTGCCGTTTCCGCAGTTCGAGCACCAGTTCATCCCGACCCTGGTCGATACGGGCGACAAGCTGATTGCGCTCGACCCGGGCTTCGGAGACCGGTCGCCCCAGCCGCTCGCGGGCAAGTACAACGAACGCCTGGCCGACGCGGGATACGACGTGAACGACGTGGACATCGTCGTCGTCACCCATTGCCATCCCGACCATATCGGCAACCTGACCACCAAGGACGGCGACCTGCGTTTCCCGAACGCCGAGATCGTCTTCGGCGAGACTGAATTCGCGTTCTGGAAGAAGGGCGAGAACATCCCCGACTTCCGGCCGCCGACCCTCAACATGTTCAACGAGGTCTGCCTGCCGCTCGAGGACCAGGCGCGCTACGTGAAGCCCGGCGACGACATCGTTTCGGGCGTGCGTGCGGTCGATGCCTTCGGCCATTCGGCCGGGCACATGGCCTATCACGTCGAGAGCAACGGTCAGAACCTGATGATCATGTCCGACACGGTCGCGCACTTCGCGGTGTCGATCAGCCATCCCGAATGGCACTTCGCCATGGACGATGATCCGGAGGCGGCAGTCGTCTCGCGCAAGCGGGTGCTGGAGACGGTATCGTCGGAGAAGATGCTCGCGATCGGTTTCCACATGCCGTTCCCGTCCGTCGGCTATATCGACAAGCACGGCGACGGCTACAAATGGGTGGCCCACGGCTACCAGATGAACCTGGGATAGGCGCGCACCGCCTTTCCGGAAGACGCGTTAATCGGCCTGTCGTTGCGACGGGCCGATTTTCGCTTCGGCAACGATCTCCGGGATCGCCTCCTGCTGGCGGATCGCCATGATGTGCACGCCGGCAATGCCGTCGATCTCACGCATCTGCTGGATCAGTTCGACGCAGATCCTGCGCCCCTCGGCGCGCTCGTCCTCTGCCTGTTCCATGCGGCGCACGATCTCGTCGGGGATGATCACGCCCCACAGGTTCTCGCGCATCCACACCGCGGACTTCGCCGACAGGATCGGCCCCATGCCCGGCAGGAAAAACAGGCGGTCGGTCACGCCGTGGTCGCGGAGGCGCGCGAAGTATCGCTCCAGGATGCCGATGTCGTAGCAGAACTGCATCTGGGCGAACTGTGCGCCGGCGTCGATTTTTTCGACCAGCCGGTCGGGCGTCCAGTCGCGGGCCGGTTCGATCGGGGTGTCGGCGATTCCGATGAAGAGGTTGGGGGCGGCGGAGATTTCGCGCCCCGACGGCAGCACGCTTTCGTCGCGCATCTGCCGCGCGGTCTCGATCAACTCGACCGTGCCCAGGTCGAACACCGGTTTGGTATCCGGCTGATCGCCGGCCTTGGGATCGTCGCCGCCGAGGATCAGCATGTTGTGGATGCCGAATGCGCCCGCGCCCAGAAGGTCGCTCTGCAGCGCCAGCCGGTTGCGGTCGCGGCAGGTGAACTGCAGGACGGGTTCGTATCCGTTCTGCATGAGCAGGGCCGCCGCTGCGAGGCTCGCTAGGTGGGCGCGCGCACCGGCGCCGTCCGTCACGTTCAGGGCATCGACGCAGCCCTTCGCCGGAGCCGCCTTTTCGAGGAGTTCGGCCGGGTCGCTGGACAGGGGCGGGACCACCTCGGCCGTCACGGCGAACTCGCCGGCCAGCAGGTTGCGCACAAGTGCGCTTTCGCCGGGCAGGGGACGGGGCTCGCTCATGTCTCAATCCGCCTTGCGGGTGACGACGTAGGATTCGTTCAGGAACCAGAGGCCGCCATGTTCCTGCAGGACTTCGCGCGTCGCATCGAGGTAGCCGCCGCTCGTCACCGAGTCCGAAATCAGGTCGTCCTCGATCTGGTAGACATAGATCGCCGCATTCCAGGCCGCGAAGAGGGTCGAGGTGCCGATGCTGGCATCGATCTCGGTGGGCAGCGTGTGCATGTTGTAGCGGAACAGCGAGCGCTTGTCGGAATAGGTGTTGAAGCGCAGGTCTCGGCTCGCATTTCCGAGCTCGGATTTCAGCGTCTTCATCAGCAGGTGCCGGTTCGTCTGCTCCAGCTCCCGTCCCGGCCAGATGCCCTGGATGATCTCGCGGCCAGGGTCGTAGCCATAGGAATGCACGCCGAGCATGCGTCCGCCCGGCGCAAGCGACCGGACCAGCGGCTCGAGTACCTTCTTCACCTTGAACTCGGCGCTCATGCGCGCGCGATAGGGCTGCGAGGCGATGACTAGGTCGTATTCGCCCTGTGTGCGGCCGGGCCGCGGCACGACCGGGTCGAGGAAGAAGCGCTGGTCCTCGCGATAGAGCACGAGCACGGAGGGGCGGACATATTGCGGATTGCCGGTCGTCGGCGATGTCTGGACCTGCCAGCCGTCGCTCAGGACCGGGTAGAGATCCTTGATCTGTTCGGCGAAGTCATGGGCCGTGTTGCCCTTGAGCGCGACCTCGTTCCAGTTGAGCGCGGCCGCGGCGGGAACGCTGCGCGGCATGAGCGAGGGAGCTTCGGTGTAGTAGAGGTTGGTCACCACC
>JAYPUG010000005.1:0-11080 GCA_038133965.1 Rhodospirillaceae bacterium
GTCATGAGGGTTGTCATACCTCTGTCGGCGCCGGATGTGTATTGCCGTGCTACGCTAGCTGCGGCGGTCGCGGAATTGCGGGTTCGCCGTAATCGGAGACGAGGATGCGTTGGGCCACGAGCCTGCCGGGGATTCTGTCGGTTATGATCGCGCTGGCTGCGTGTGCGCCCGGAACCACTGTCGAAACGGTCGGTGGCGGCACGAGCCGGGTCACGGAACCTGTACCCGTCGATATTCTGGACGCCCGGTTCAACATTCCCTTCCTCCTGTCCGAGGTCGATTCCGTGCACCGCTCGTTGCGCGACGGCGGCGCGGTCGTACACGAATCCTATTTTTCCGGTGAGGCCCGCGTTGCCGTGGTCGAGCATGTGGACGGCACCTGGTTCGGCAGGGTCTCGATTACCCGCGCGGGGGATCGGGCAGCGTTCTCCGAGTTCCCGGGCCGAACGCCGATGCGAGACGCGACGCCGCGCATTGTCCCGGTCGAAGGGGAGCACACGGTGGGTTTCGTCGCGTTCGACGGTGGCTGTCTCGCATTCCGTTTCCTCAAGCGGGTAAAGGGCGATACCGGCAACATCGACGACCGCCAGGATCCTGACACGTTCGTCGCGGGTTATTCGTGCACGGTGGAAATCGACCGGCTCGTCGAGGCGTTCGGGTTTATGAGCCCCGAGGACGCCGCGCGCCTCGAGCGGCGCACAAGCATTTGACGGGGTTCAGGGCCCGGGCTTGCTATCCTTGCCGGTGGCATAGCCGCGTGGCGTAAATGCCCACGCGCGTCCGGCCCGGTGCATCATCCGCGACTGGCTGTTGCCGACAATGACGATTGTCAGCATGTCGATTGAGTCGGGATCGAGTTCGGAGAGCGTCACGATCGACACGGCTTCGCCGGGACGCGCCAGATTGCGCGCGACGACGACGGGCGTGTCGGTGGGGCGCGCGGCGCGCAGGATATCGCAGGCGGTCTCGAGCTGGTGCCGCCGCCGCCGGCTTGCGGGGTTGTAGAGCGCAACCACGAAATCCGCAGTCGCCGCGGCCTTCAGCCGGCCCTCGATGGCCGGCCAGGGCGTGAGCAGGTCCGACAGCGAAATGGCGCAGAAATCGTGACCCAGCGGTGCGCCGGCCCGCGCCGCCGCCAACTGCATGGCGGATATTCCCGGTTCCACCGTAATCGCGATGCGCGACCAGACGGGGTCTTCGCCCCTGTCGATCAGCTCGAACGCCAGGCTCGCCATGGCGAACACGCCGGGGTCACCGCTCGAGACCAGTGCCACCCGGCGCCCTTCGCCCGCAAGTGTCAGTGCGTGTCGGCAGCGTTCCGTTTCGGCACCCAGTTCGAAATCGTGACGCGTCTTGCCGCGGGCCGCACCGCCCAGCAGGTCGAGGTACGGGCCGTACCCGACCAGATGTTCGGCGCGAGCGATGGCCGCGTCCGTGACGGGCGTGCGGTGCGCCGCGTCGCCGGGTCCGGTGCCGACGATCGTGAGTTCGCCGCGCGCGGTTCCGATGATATCCGGATCGAGGCCGGGTCCGCGCGCGACCGCGCAGGTGGCGCGCGCGGATTTCCGCTTGGGCGCGACAAGAATGCCGTCCGGCCCGCAGGCCGCGAGAGCGGCGGCTTCGGCCACGCCGTGGGTACCCACTTCGCGGAACACCAGCTCGGACGGGTTGGCGAGCCGGGGTGTTTCGGCCTCGAGCCGCTTTGCATCGAAGAAACGGGCGGGGCGGGCGAGGTTGCGTGCGGCTTCGAGGATGGCCGGCTCGTCCATCTTGAGGTCGATCGACGCGACCAGCGCGACCGAGGCTGTGGCAAGCCCGTGTGCGGCGAGCGTGTCGGCGACCAACGTCTCGACCTCGCCAGGTGGGCAGCCGCGCTCGCAGCCGATCCCGACGGCAAGCGTGGGGGGATGGATCACCAGTTCGTCGGGCGCCGGTGCGATGGTGCGGTCTGTAATTCGGACCATCCGCGTGCCCTCGGTGTCCGTTGGCAGGCGCGAGAGCCAGTCTGGTTCGCCCGCCTCGACGACGACGATCGGCGCCCGACCGGCAAGCAGGTCCGCCATGACCGGCTTCGCGGTCTCGGGGTTTGCGAGGCTCCAGCCGGAAGGCGGCTCGTCGAGCGCGATCCCGAAAATGTTCTCGCCCGCGGTGGTGAGCGCGGCGTGGCCACCGGTCAGTGCCGCGATATTCCCGGCCAGCGCGTTCGCGCCGGCATGTCCGCCCAACAGGGGCACCACGCTCTTGCCGTCCGGCGAGACGGCGATCACGGGCGGTTCGCCGCGCTTGTCGGACAGGTGCGGGGCGAGCGCACGGATCAGGATGCCGGATGCGCACACACCGACGATCGGGTGGCCGGCGCGGAACAGGCCGGCCAGGTGTTCGATCGTGTTGTCGAATGCGATGCCGGCATCGGCCACGCGGCGGGCCAGCCCGTGTATCCGTGCGCCGGGAAGTGCGTCCGCGATCCGCTGTGCGAGGCTTGCGCCGGCCTCGGTGAGGGCAACGACCGCGATCTCGCGCAATTCTTCGGGGGAACCGCTCATGCCCACGCCGCGCCGCGCCGGTGGACCAGGATCATCGAGAAATAGGGCGCCTCGTCGGGCGCCGCGGCCAGCGGTGTGCTTTCTTCGCCGGGAAGGGTTGCGTGGGCCACGTAGTGCGCGTTGTCGGCGAGGTCCAGCGCCTCGAGCAGCGCGCGTACACGCGGCATGTGGCGGCCGAGCTTGATGATCGCGGCTGCGTCGCAATCGGCCAGCCGGGCGCGCAAGGTCTCGTCGGGGAGGGGTGCCGGCAGCACCGTGAGCACGTCCGAGCGTGCCGCGAGCGCCAGTCTCGTCGCGGCGGCGCATGCGGTGAGCGACGATACGCCGGGAACGACCTCGACCGGCCAGTCCTGAGCGAGCCGCGCGAACAGGTACATAAACGAGCCATAGAAGAAAGGATCGCCCTCGCAGAGGATCGCCACATCGCGGCCCGCGGCGAGATGTTCGCCGACGCCGGCCGCGGCCTCGTCGTAAACGGCTTCGACGGGGAACCGGTCGGCCGAGAGCGGCATGCGGATCGCGATCTCGGTGGCACCGGGACGCAGATGCGGTGCGGCGATCCGGCGCGCAAGGCTCTCGCCCGTCTCCGGTGCGGGATAGGCGACCACCTCGGCAGCCCCCAGAATCCGCGCCCCCTTGAGGGTCATCAGTTCGGGGTCGCCCGGTCCGACGCCGATGCCGGTTGCCTTGCCGCTCATTGTTCCGCTCACGATTTGATCAGTGCCCACTGGGTCACGGGCATGGCCGGCCGCCAGCCCGTGAGCCCGCCGACGGGGTCGGCATGGGTAACGGCGATCCGGTCGAGCGTGCCGCCATGTGCCGCGAAGGCCGCAAGCAGCACAGCCTCGCCCTCCAGCGTGACGGCATTGGCGACCATGCGCCCGCCGGAAGCCAGCCGTTCGAGAACCGTGTCGATCAGCCCGGGTGTGGTCAGCCCGCCACCCACGAACACGGCGTGCGGATCGTCCAGTTCGGGAAGCGCGCGGTCGATATCAGACATGACGATGTCGAGGTATGGCGTCCCGAGCCGGCTGGCATTGGTGGCGATCATCGCGCCGCGCCCCGCATCGCGCTCGACGGCGGTCGCGCGGGCACCGCGCCCCTGGACGTCTTGGGCGGCGCGCAGCCACTCGATCGCGACGGAGCCGCAGCCCGCACCGAGATCCCATAGATACTGGCCGGGCATTGGCGCGAGCGCGGCAAGGGTCGCGGCGCGGACGATCCGCTTGGTGAGCTTTCCGTCATGCACGAATGCGTCGTCGGGCAGGCCGGGGACGGGTGCGCGGGCCCGGGCAACGGCGCCGACGATGCATTCGACCCCGATCGTGTTCAGGTCGCGCACCGGTCCGGGCTCCCAGCTTTCGGCCGTGCCGTCGCGCCGTGTCTCGCCCGGTGTTCCCATCTCCTCGAAGACGGATATCCGGCTCGGTTCGAACCCCGCGTTGCGTAGCGCCGCTGCGACCTGTTCGGGGGTGGTGCCGTCATGGCTGAGGATCAACAGGCGGCGCCCGGGCAGCATGTGATGGTTGAGCAGTTCGAGCGGCCGGCCGTGCAGGGTCAGGCAGGTGCAGCCATGGAGCGGCCATGCCAGGCGTGCGGCGGCCAGGCTGAAGGCGCCGGGCGCGGGCAGGATCGTCATCTCGTCGGCCGCGAAGTGGCGCGCCAGCGTCGATCCGATGCCGAATGCCATCGGGTCGCCGGTCGCCAGCACCACCACGCGCTTGCCGTGTGCGTCACGGATCGCGGCGACGATGTCGTCGAGCGGAAACTCCCAGACGCGTCTCTCAGCATGGCCGTTCGCGACCATCGAGAGATGGCGTTCGCCGCCGACGAGCAGATCCGCCCCCTCGATCAGCGCGCGTGCGGCCGGTGCGACCCCTTCGAGCCCGTCCGCCCCCACGCCGACGACGTTGAGCCAGCCGTTCATCGTGACTTGGCCCCGCGGGCAATCGCGTTGACGGCGGCCGCAGCCAGCGCGCTGCCGCCGCGCCGGCCGTGCAGGGTGATGAACGGGGCCGGAGCCGCCTCGGCAAGGGCGGCCTTTGATTCTGCGGCTCCCACATAGCCCACGGGCATGCCGACAATCAGCGCCGGGGCGGGCCATCCTGCCGCCAGACCCTCGAGCAGCCGGAACAGGGATGTCGGTGCGTTTCCGATAGCGACGACGGCACCTGCGAGCATCGGCACCCACAGTTCGACCGCCGCGGCCGAACGCGTGGTCTCCGCCCGCGCTGCGGCACCCGCCACTTGCCCCAGGCCGAGGGTACAGACGACCCGGTTTTCCGACGGCAGCAATGCGCGCGTGATGCCTGCGGCAAGCATCCGCGAATCCGTGAGCACCGGCGCGCCCGCCGACAGTGCGGCGTGGCCGTCAGTGACCGCATCGGCCGAGAAGGCAAGCGAGGCGGCCGCATCCGGGTCGCCGCAGGCATGCACGATGCGTTGGGCGACGGGCCGGACATCGCCGGGCAGGTGCGACAGGTCGGCCGCGTCCGCCACCGCCTCGAACGAGGCGCGGTAGATCGCGTCGGGGTCGCGCTCGTAGTCGTATCGCGCGTTGCTCATGGTCGTGCCGACGGTCTCGCGCTGCGTTGCGGGCCGACCTAATCGCCCTTGTCCGCAAGGGTTCGCGGACCCAGCGGATGGTCGGCATGCGGATAGGGGTGATGCCCATCGTCGTGCGCGTGACTGTGCCCGTGGTCGTGATGGTGGTCGTGTCCGTGATCATGCCCATGTCCGTGATCATGCCCACGTCCGTGATCATGGTCATGGTGGCCGGTGCCGATCCCCTCGACATGGTGATGGTGGCTCTCCTGGGGCAGGCCGACCTCGCCCTCGAAACCGAGCACCTGCTCGCGGTACTTGCACATCTGGCAGTTCATCAGGTTTGCACCGTGGCGGATTTCCTCCACCCGGTCGGCAAAGGTCTCGAGCACCAGCGGATGGTCGTTGAGGTAGGGCGCCTTGACGAACTGGACGCCGGGGTGCGCGGCGGCCACCCGTTCGGTGTGTTCGTAGATCCGGTTCACCAGGACGCCCGTGAACAGGAAATAGGGGAAGACGACAATGCGCCGGAAGCCGAGCTGCACCACATGCTCCAGCGCCGGCTGGACCAGCGGAAAGGTGACGCCGGAATAGGCGGTTTCGCCCCAGCCGAATCCGATGCCCTCCCACAGCATTCGCGAGACCTTCGAGACGTTCGAGTTCGCATCGGGATCGGACGCGCCGCGGCCCACGGTCAGCAGGAGCGTTTCCTCGACGGGGACCGCACCGAGCTCGGCGTCGGCACGCGCGATCGCTTCGCGCACCCGGTCGCCGGCCGCGCGGATCATCTTCAGGTCGATTCCGAGCTCGCGGCCGTAGGTGATCTCGATCTCCGGTTTCCCGGCGGCATAGGTGTTGAGGACCGAGGGAATGTCGTTCTTGGCATGGCCGGCCGCGAACAGCATCCCCGGGACCGCATAGATTCGCCGCACCCCGCGCTCGATCAGCCGGTCCAGCCCGTCGCGGATGATCGGCGTGGCGAATTCGAGGAACCCGTGCTCGACCTCCCGGTCCGCGTAGTGCGTGCGCAGCGCGTCGGCGACGACCGCAAACTCGCGCACCGCGCCTTCGTCGCGGCTCCCGTGGCCGCACACCATGATTCCGAAATCGTCCGACATGATCTCTCCCCGTTCCGCGGCAATAGACCATGCCGGCCCCGCCGGGCCAAGGGGCAGACGGGGTCGGCGCGCGCGTGGTACGGTGCCCGAGATTGACGCGGCGCGGCCCGCGCTCGCAGGATGCCGCGCCATGCTGTTCGCACCGGAATCCGTACTTCTCTCGCCGCTCGTGATCCTGCTGGCGGCGCTCCTGATCGATGCGGTGTTCGGCGAGTTCGGCCCCCTGTTCCGGGTGTTGCCGCACCCCGTGGCGCTGGTTGGCGGCCTGACGGGCTGGTGCGACCGCCGCCTCAACCGCGAGCGGCGCGGCCCACGGACCCGCTTTGTTCGCGGGCTCGTCGTGACGGTGTTCATCGTCGCGCTTGCCGGCGTGGCCGGCTGGCTCGTCTCCGAGGTTGCGCGAACCTATCGATACGGCTGGATCGCCGAACTGGCGCTGGTGGCCCTGCTGCTTGCCCAGCGAAGCCTGTTCGATCATGTGCGTGCCGTTGCGCGCGCACTCGACCGCGACGGGATCGCCGCAGCACGCACCGCCGTTTCGAGGGTCGTCGGGCGCGACCCCGAAACGCTCGATTCACACGGGGTGTCGCGGGCGGCAATCGAGAGCCTGGCCGAGAGTTTCGCCGACGGCGTCGTGGCGCCCGTTTGCTGGTATCTCGTCGCGGGGCTGCCCGGCCTGTGTGCCTACAAGGCGCTCAACACGATGGATTCGATGATCGGCTACCGCACGGCACGGCACGCGGCGTTCGGCATGACGGCGGCGCGGCTGGACGATGTTGCCAACTACATCCCCGCACGCATTGCCGGGCTCCTGATCGTGGTCGCGTCGCTTTTTGCGCCGCGCGGACGGCCGCTCTCGGCGCTGCGCGTGATGGCGCGCGACGGCGCGAAGCACCGCTCGCCGAATGCCGGATGGCCCGAAGGGGCGATGGCAGGGGCGCTGGGCGTGGCGCTGGCGGGACCGCGCAGCTACGCGGGAGCGAAAGAGAACGAACCCTGGATCGGGGGCGAGTTCTCGGCACGCATCGGTTCGGCGGACATCCGCCGCGCGCTGTTCGTCTATGCGATTGCCTGCCTGGTCACCGCGGCGATCGTCGCGGCCGGCGCGGGGCTCGTGCTGGCCTAGTTGGTGCTCGCGCTGCCGGCCAACTTTGCCCAGTTCGCGACGAGATCGAGCCAGACGGGATTGGCCTTGTAGAAGGCCGCATGACCCTTGCCGGTCTCGATGGTCGTTTCCGTGAAGGTCATGCCCGGGGCCTTGTCGGCGGCTTCCTCGCACGTGGCCGCCACCCGGTCCGCCTTGTCATAGATCGACAGCAGGCGCCCGCGCATGGCGGCCGCGTCATTGGCCAGGAAATCGCGATAGACGCGGCTCAGGTTGAGCTTTCCGCAGCCGGCCAGCGACACGATGTTGAGCGGCGGCACCGCGGGGCGCGTGGCCAGCAGCAGCGCCATGTTTCCGCCCTTGGAGAAGCCGGCGACGGTGATGTTGCCGAGCGGCACCCCCCGGCGATGAGCTTCTGGACCTGGGGCACGACGCGCGTGCGGACATAACGCCGCGGATTGGTCGATTCGGTCCGCACTTCGCTGATCACCTCGACCGCGCGCGCGGCGAGACCGTTGACGATCTTCTCGTACTCGAAGGGTCCCCGCTGCGGGTGAGGTTCGGAAACCGGGTGGGTTTCCGGCCGCGCACCATGCAGGTAGATCACGTAGAAGGCCTTGGGATCGACCTTGCCCGGTACGTCGGTGTGGACGCTGCCCGCATGGGCCGGGCCGGTCAGTGCAGCGGTTACGAGCGCGGCAGCGGCGAGGCTGCGCAGCATCGGTATCATCGTCACTCCTTTGCGCGCCTGGCGATTTCCAGGATGCGCGCGGTATCCGTGTGCCTCTCCATATGGTCGGCCAGACGGTCGAGCGCAAGCTCAATCCCGGATTCCCATCCCGATACACCGCGGAAATCCGGCGCGATTCGCCGCAGGAACGCATGCCGGAACGGGTCCGAGGCGAAGAGCCCGTGGACATAGGTGCCCGCGATCCGGCCCCCGGGCGCGCGCGCGCCGTCGCGAGCATGCGTAGAGCCGATGGTGACGAACGGCCGTGAAGTATCCGCGCCGTCCGAGCGGCCCATGTGCATCTCGTAGCCATGCGCCTGCGCGCCGGTTTCGCAATCGATGCACGACACGGGCATGAGCGACTTCTCGCCGCCGATGACGGTCGCGACGTCGAGCAGGCCCAGGCCGGGGGTCGTTCCGGGCGCGCCCTCGACGCCGCCGGGGTCGTCCACCGTGCGGCCCAGCATCTGGTAGCCACCGCAGATCCCGAAAATGTGCGCGCCCCATTCGGCGGCGGCGGTGATGTCGCCGTCCCAGCCATTGTCGCGCAGCGCGGCCAGGTCGTCCCGGGTCGATTTCGATCCGGCGAGGACAATCAGATCTGCATCCTCGGGCAGCGCGTCGCCCGGTTCCACGAGCCGGAGCGCGACGTCGGTCTCGGACGCGAGCGGGTCCAGGTCGTCGAAGTTCGCGATCCGGGGCAGGTGCGGGACCGCAATCCGGATGGCGGCGCGCGCCCAGCCGGTGCCGTCGTAGCGACCGACGAGAGAGGCGGTGTCCTCGGCCGGCAGGTCGCGCGCGGCGTCGAGCCACGGCACGATGCCGAGCGAGTCCATGCCTGTCCGTTCGCGGATCACCGCCGGCGCATCGTCGAACAGGGAGACGTCCCCACGGAACCGGTTGACGATATAGCCGGCAATCCGCGCACGTTCGCTTTCGGTGAGCAGCGTCCATGTGCCGACGAGCGCCGCGATCACGCCGCCGCGCTCGATGTCGCCGATGAGCGCCACGGGAACGTCCGCGGCTTCGGCGAACCCCATGTTCGCGATGTCGCCCGCGCGCAGGTTCACCTCTGCCGGGCTGCCCGCGCCTTCGACCAGGACGAGGTCCGCCTCCTTGCAGAGGCGGCGGTAGGCGGCGAGCACACCGTCGAGCAGTTCCGGCTTCATCGTGTGATAGGCGCGCGCGTCCGCGTTGCCCACGACCCTGCCGTCGAGCACGATTTGCGCCCCGATATCGGTCTGGGGTTTCAGCAGGACGGGGTTCATGTCGGTCGAGAGATCGACCCTTGCTGCGCGTGCCTGCAGCGCCTGGGCACGCCCGATCTCGCCCCAAAGGCCGCCCGGGCCCACGGCGGGGGCGGCATTGTTCGACATGTTCTGAGGCTTGAACGGGCGAACCGAGAGGCCCTGGCGTGTGTACAGCCGGGCGAGGCCGGCGACGATCAGGGACTTGCCGACGTCCGAGCCGGTCCCCTGGAACATGATGGCGGGGGTCAGAACTCGATCCCCTTCTGGGCCTTCACGTCGTCGCGGAAATGATGCTTCACCATGGTCATGTCGGTGACCATGTCGGCGGCCTCGATCAGCTCGTCCTTGGCGTTGCGGCCGGTGACCACGACGTGCAGGTCTTCGCGCTTCGCCTTGAGACCCGCCACGACCTCGGCGATATCGAGATGATCGTAGCGCAGCGGGATGTTGAGCTCGTCGAGCACCACCAGCCCGTATTCGGGATCCGCGATCATGTCCTTCGCCATCTCCCACGCGGCCTGGGCGGCGGCGATGTCGCGCTGGCGGTCCTGGGAGTCCCAGGAAAATCCCTCGCCCATGACACGGATGGTCACCCGGTCGGGGAACGCCTCCAGCACCTCGCGCTCGCCGGTCTCCCACTTGCCCTTCACGAACTGGACGATGCCGACCTTCATGCCGTTGCCGATGGCGCGCATGGCGAGGCCCATGGCCGCGGTCGTCTTGCCCTTGCCCTTGCCGGTGTGGACCATCAACAAGCCCTTCTCGCGGGTCTTGGTCGCAAGCATCCGGTCCCGTGCTTCCTTCTGCTTGCGCTTCTTCTCCGCCCAGCGGGCATCGTCTTCGGTCGGCTTGGCGTTCATCCGGTGTCCTCTAGTGTACGTCCGGCGAGGTCGGCCAGCCGAGCATAGGCCGAGTTGGAGCGCGCCCGCCACAGGCCGCGCTCGATCGCTTCGAGGAACCGCGCGGCCATCTCGGCGCGCGCCGCCGGGTTGTGCGCGGCGAGGAACGCGTCGACGGCGGGATCGTCCAGGTAGGCGCGATAGACCGCGTCGAACTGGTAGTCACGCACAGCACCGGTCGTCGCGGCGAAGGCGAACAGGTAATCGACCGTCGCCGCCATCTCGAACGCGCCCTTGTAGCCGTGGCGCATGACGCCATCGATCCATTTGGGGTTCGTGGCGCGGCCGCGCACCACCCTCGAGATCTCGTCTTCCAGCGAATGGACCTTCGGCGCGAAGGGCCGCGAATGGTCGTTGTGCCAGACGGCGGGCCGGGCGCCCGATTCGGCCGCGACAGCGGCCGCGAGCCCGCCCTCGAACTGGTAGTAGTCGTCGCTGTCGAGCAGGTCGTGCTCGCGGTTGTCCTGGTTGTGGACGACGGCCTCGATGCGTGCGAGGCGGCGCGCGAACGTGCCGTGGGCGGCGACACCGTAGTTCTCCCCGCCGCGGCCCGCCCCGGCGCCGTATGCCCAGCCGCCCCACGCGACATAGGCGCGGGCAAGGTCGTCGGCCGTCTCCCAGCCGCGCTCGTCGATCAGCGCCTGTAGCCCCGCCCCGTACGCGCCGGGCATGGAGCCGAAGATGCGAAAACGCGCCTGGCGGTGGGCGGCGTCCGGCGTGGCGCCCGCGGCTTCGAGCCGCGTTGTCTCTTCGGCCACCCGTGCCGCGATAGGGTTCTCGCGCGGGCTTTCGTCCGCGATTGCGGCGATCGCCGCGACGGCGGAGTCGAACAGGTCGATCAGGCCGGGGAAGGCGTCGCGGAAGAATCCCGACACCCGCAGGGTCACATCG
>JAYPUG010000005.1:11090-19987 GCA_038133965.1 Rhodospirillaceae bacterium
GTCCAGCACCGAGACCGGCAGGACTTCGAACCCGGTGACCCGCCGTGAGGCCGTGTCCCAGGTCGGGCGTGCGCCGATGAGCGCCAAGGCCTGGGCGATGTCGTCGCCACCGGTGCGCATGTTGCTGGTGCCCCATGCCGAAAGCGCGACTGCACGCGGCCAGTCGCCATGGGTCTGTGCGTGGGTCTCGGCGAGGAGTTGCGCGGATTTCCAGCCGAGCTCCCATGCGGCCGGGGTGGGAACGGTTCGGGTGTCGACGGAATAGAAGTTTCGCCCCGTGGGCAGCACATCGGGCCGGCCGCGCGTCGGTGCGCCGGAGGGGCCTGGAGCGAGGAAGCGCCCGTCGAGGCCCGTCAGCAGGCCCGCGATCTCGGCATCGCCCGAAGCATCGACGGCGGGGGCGAGCGTGCCTTCGACCTGTTCCAGGACGGCCCGGGTCTCGAGCCAGCCCGGGTCCGGTGTGGCCGAACCGTCGATG
Source organism: Rhodospirillaceae bacterium (assembly GCA_038133965.1). Lineage (GTDB taxonomy): Bacteria > Pseudomonadota > Alphaproteobacteria > UBA6615 > UBA6615 > JAYPUG01. The sequence goes on from JAYPUG010000005.1 coordinate 11,569, forward strand.
AGCGCCGTCGCCAGCGCCTCCAGCCGCTCGACCGCGTCGCCCGCGGTCCGCCACGGGTTGTCGCCTTCCAGTGCCGCGTGGCGCGAACCGGTCCACGGTGCGGCGAGGTCGCAGTCGAGCGGATCGAAGCCGAGCCCCAGGTCCCGTGCCAGCGCGCGGGTCAGCGAGGCGTCGCCCGCTTCGGTGCCGCGCGGCAATCGGGCGAGGGCCGCAAGCAGCCCGGTGCGCAGCCCGCCCTCGGGTGTGCGCCCGAAGACGTGCAACCCGTCGCGGATCTGCATCTCCTTGAGCTCGCACAGATAGCCGTCGAGGCGTGCCAGCGCGTCGGCCTCCTCGAAATCGGCATCGGCGGCGAAACCGAGGTCGCGGTCGATGCTGGTCTCGCGCACCAGTTCGACGATGCGCCGGCCGAGCACGGCGAGGCGGCGCGGATCGACATTCGCCGCCTCGTAATACTCGTCCACCAGCGCCTCGAGGTCCTTGAGCGGGCCGTATGTATCCGCCCGTGCCAGCGGCGGGGTCAGGTGATCGACGATCACGGCCGCCGTGCGGCGCTTGGCCTGGGTGCCCTCGCCGGGGTCGTTGACGATGAAGGGGTAGATGTTCGGCAGCGGCCCGAGCGCGGCCTCGGGGAAGCAGTCTTCCGACAGTGCCACCGCCTTGCCCGGCAGCCATTCGAGGTTGCCGTGCTTGCCGAAATGCACCGCCGCGTGCGCGTCGAAGACCCCGCGCAGCCAGGCATAAAAGGCGAGGTAGTTGTGGGGCGGGACGAGGTCGGGATCGTGGTAGCTCGCCGCCGGGTCGATGTTGTAGCCGCGCGCGGGCTGCAGGCCGACGGCGATGTTGCCGCAGCGGAAGGCGGGGATGGCGAACGCCCCGCATTCCGTGTCTCCGGCCCGGAACATCGGGTCGCTCTCGGGCGGCCCCCAGCGCGAGGTCACCGCGTCGCGCAAGGCGCGGGGCAGGGATGAAAAAAAGATCTCGTAGTCGGGCAGCGCAACCGTCTCCGTGATCTGCCGCGCCGCGACACCGGCGTTCGTTGGACCCGCCTGCAGGCGCCGGACAAGCGCGTCGCCGTCGGCGGGGGCGTCGACGATCCGGTAGCCCGCGTCGGCCATGGCTTCGAGCGTCCGCACGGCACCGGTCGGCGTGTCCAGCCCCACACCGTTGCCGATGCGCCCGTCCCGGTTGGGATAGTTGGCGAGGATCAGCGCCACCCGGCGTTCGCCGGCCGGTGTCCGCCGCAGGCGGGTCCAGCCCGCCGCGAGCCGCGCGGTGAAGCCGATCCGGTCGGACACGGGTTCGTAGGCGACGATGTCGGTCTGGCTGGCGTCGTCGCGCGCTGCGGCGCCCTTGAACGAGACGGCGCGGGCCAGCACCCGCCCATCCACCTCGGGCAGGGCGACGTTCATGGCGATGTCGCGCGCCGACAGGCCGTTCGCGCCACCGCGCCAGCTCTCGACGTCCGAGCCTGCGAACACCACCTGCAAGACCGGCGTGTCGGTATCGGCGAAGGGGCCGCGCGTAGTCTCCTGCCCGGGCGTGGACAGTGCGAAGCCGGTGGCGTTCAGGATCACGTCGGGCGGGGCTGCGGAGAAGGCCTCGGCGCAGATGGCTGCGGCCTGGGGGTCCTTGAGGCTGGCGGCGTGCAGCGGCAGGGGGTTGAGGCCTTCCTCCGCAAGTGCCGCGATCAGCGCATCGACCGGTACGAGGTTCGCGGCCTGCAACAGCGCCCGGTAGAAGACCAGCGCCGCGACCGGCGCATCGGGCTGCCACTGCGCGCGGATGGCCGCCAGGTCCGGGTTTGCCAGGCCGGGCCAGTAGAGCCCGGCACGCAGCAGCGGTGCGGGCTCCTGCCAGTCGCGCTCGTGGCCGACATGGCCGATCACGCTGCCGGCGTAGGCGAGGAAGTTCGCGGCGTTGTCCACGCCGCCATGGACCAGGTACTGCCAGAGCCGGTGCGTGGCATCGGCAGGAAGCGTCGTCCGGCCGGCAAGCTCGGCGTCGGGCTGGTCGTCGCCGGGCAGGAAGGCCACGGGAATGTCTGCCGCGCGGCATGCGGCCGCGATCTCGTCCACGCCGTAGGGCCAGTAGCCCCGCCCGCCGAGAAGACGGCAGACCACCAGCTTCGCGTGGCGCAGCACCTCGTCGACGTAGAGATCGACCGACATGTTGTGGCCGAGCCGCAGGTAGTTTGCGAGGCGCAGGGACGGCGCGCCCGGGTCGGCGGCGAGGCGTTGCCGGTTGGCTGCGGCGAGGGCTGCGATCTCGCTGTCCGCGGCGGACAGCACCACGATATCGCCCGGCGTCTGGCCCAGATCGACGGCTTCCGACCCGTCGTCGATGGCGCCCGGCGCGGCGGCGAGCAGGTGCATCGGCCCGGCCCGGGGCTAACGCAGTGCCGCTTCGATGGCGGCCCGGTCGAGCCCGGTGCGGCCGATCACGACCAGCCGGGTGGCCGGTGCCTCGCCCTCTGCCCAGTCGCGATCGAAATAGCGTTCGAACCGTGTGCCGACGCCCTGCACCACCAGGCGGCGGGGCTTGCCGGGCACATGCACGAAGCCCTTGATGCGGAAGATGTCGTGCGCCTCGACGGCGGCGATCAGCCGGCGCTCGAGCGCGTCGGGGTCGTCGATCGCGTCGAGCGCGACGACGAAGCTGTCGAAATCGTCGTGGTCGTGCTCGTCCTCGCCGTCATGGTGGCTGGGCCGCGTGTCGAGATCGTCCTCCGCCCCGGCCCCCATCCCCAGCAGCACCGCCGGGTCGAGCCGCCCGTGCGTGACCTGCACCGTCTGCACGCCTGCGCGCCGGTGCGGCGCAAGCGCGGCCTCTACGGTGTCGGTGTTGCCGTTCATGAGGTCGGCCTTGTTGACCACGATCAGGTCGGCACATGCCACCTGATCGACGAACAGCTCCTCGAGCGGGTTGTCGTGATCGAGCGTGGGGTCCTCTGCCCGGGCGGCGTCAACCGCGTCCGGATCGTCGGCGAAGCGGCCGGCCGCGACGGCGGCGGCGTCGATCACCGTGACCACGCCATCGACGGTGGTGCGCGCGCGCACCTCGGGCCAGGCGAAGGCCTTCACCAGCGGCTTGGGAAGCGCCAGCCCGGACGTCTCGATGACGATGTGGTCGGGCGGGTCCGGCCGGTCGAGCAGCGCGGTGATCGTCGGCAGGAAGTCGTCGGCGACGGTGCAGCAGATGCAACCGTTGGCCAGCTCGACGATATCGTCGGCCTCGCAGCCGGGAACGGCGCAGCCCTCGACGATGCCACCATCGACGCCCAGGTCGCCGAACTCGTTGATGATCAGCGCGATCCGGCGCCCGTCGGCACGTTCCAGCAGGTTGCGGATCACGCTCGTCTTTCCGGCGCCCAGGAACCCGGTCACGACGGTCGCGGGAATGCGTTTCATGGCGTCTCGCCCTTCATCGTCAGTGGCAGGCCCGCGGCGACGAAATCCACCCGGTCGGCCATCGCGGCCACCCGCTGGTTGAGGCGGCCGGCTTCGTCGCGGAACGCGCGGCCGAGCGGTGTCGCCGGCACGATCCCCAGGCCGACCTCGTCGGAGACGCAGACGACGGGGCCGCCCGCATGCGCGAACGCGTCGAGAAGGCTCTCCGTCTCGCCCTCGGCGTCGAGCCCCGCATGCATGACGTTGGACAGCCACAGGGTCAGGCAGTCGATCAGGACGGGCCGCCCGCCGCGCGCGGCATCGACGATGGCATCGCCCAGCGCGAGCAGCGCCTCGACCGTGTTCCAGCGGTCGCCCCGCCGGGCCCGGTGCTCGGCGATCCGGCGCGCCATCTCGCCGTCGCCCGCCTCGGCGGTTGCGACGTAGGTCGCGCGCACCGGTTTGCCGGACGCCTCGATGTGATGGGCGATCAGGGTTTCGGCGTAGAGGCTCTTGCCCGAGCGCGCGCCGCCCAGGACGAGCGTCAGACCCGGCAGGGCGAACGTGCGCGGCGCGGTGTTGTCGTTGGTCGTGTCGGCGGTCGTGTCGGTCAGGGCGCCGTTCCTCCTCCCGAGGGGGTCGCGGGTTCGTTGCGCCGAAGAGGTCTCCTGGCTCCGGGTCGCAGGCCCTGCACGCACCTTCCCGGCAGCCGGGGCTGCCAGTGGCCTTCGCGCGCGGGCCTCGCCGTTACAGTTGCGGGGGCAGCGCCGGTCTTGGAACCGGACGGTTCCGCACCGGACTTCCCTGTTTCAGCGCTGCACCAACGCTAGCATGGCGGTGTGATCGGGAGCCAGAACCGAGTCCTGCGTCGGCAGCTGGTTGATGTGGAAAATCGCCCACGCGCCCTCGGGGTGGCTTTCGCTCGGCCCGAAATGGTCGATGCGGGTGACCGAGCAATTGTCCACCTGGCAGGTCAGCGCCGCCTCGGGGTCGAGCTTCAGGGCGTGCGCGATCGCGGCGCGGATGGTGCCGCCATGGGTGACAGCGACGATGTCGCGGCCCACATGCGCGGCGTTGAGCCGCTCGATCACGTTGCTCACGCGCAGCATGAGGTCGGTGAAGCTTTCGCCGCCGGGCGCCTTCGTGTGCGCGGGCGCCAGCCAGAACATGTGCTTGGGGTCGAGCTCGGCATAGACCTCCTCGCGCTTCCGCCCCTGCCAGTCGCCGAAATCCTGTTCGCCCAGATCTTCCTCGATGTGCGGGTCGGGCAGAACGAGCCCGGCGTCGCGAATGGCGTTCGCCGTCTGGTGCGTGCGCTGGAGGTGCGAGGTGACCAGCAGCGCGTCTGCGGGCAGAAACCGCGCCAGCGCCTGGTAGGTCGGCGGGTCGTCCGTATCGGCGACCGGGTCCGTGTTGCCGTAGATGCGCCCGCCGGTCGATCGGACCGGCGCGTGGCGCACCCACCACCAGCGGGTGCGTGTGCTCATAGCGTGTTTCCTGCGATGACGGCGCTGGCGGCGACCAGCGCTGCGGCCTCGGCCGCCTGCTGGGCGGCGCCCAGCACGTCGCCTGTGTAGCCGCCGATCTGTTTCAGGGCAATCAGGCCGACGGCGAAGGCACCTGCCCCGCCCGCTGCCAGAACGATCAGGGTTCCCGCCCCGGCCGGCGTGACCAGCACGAGGAAAACCAGGAGGACGGCGAGACCCATGCCCTTCCAGCTCGTGCCCTCGCCGGGGGTGCCGGCGTTCGCGCCCAGCCCGTCGGTTCGGGCGGGCTCGATCCAGCGCATCGTCGGCGCAAACAGCGCGCGACTCCAGGTGGCGGCTGCGATCATCGCGCCGATGGCGCCGCCGACATCGACGGCGGTGATGGTCGCGATGGCCGCGATCCGCGCGACGGTGACGACGGCGAGGGTGAGTGCGCCGTAGGCGCCGAGCCGGCTGTCGCGCATGATCGCGAGCTTCGCGTCGCGGTCGGCGCCGCCGCCGAAACCGTCGGCCATGTCCGACAGCCCGTCCTCGTGCAGCGCGCCGGTGATCCAGACCATGACCCCGACCGCCAGGGTCGCGGCGACGGCCGCGGGCACGCCGGCCCAGGACAAAACGCCCAGCGCGATCGCGCCCACGCCGCCGATGCCGAACCCGACCAGCGGGAAGAGCCACATCGCCGCGGCGAGTTCGCCCAGCACGTCCTGCGGATCGGTGCTTGCATCTTCCGGTGCATCGCCGTGCACGCCGGCCCCGGCCCCCGTGTCGGGCCGCGCGTCGGCAAGGGGCAGCCGTGTCAGGAACGCGGTCGCCAGGCGCAGCTGGTCTGCGAGCGGGTTTGTGCCGGACTCGTCGTTTGCATCCATGGCGGACTTATAGGACAAGAGCCGTCCTTGCCGAAACGGAACCTTCGAACCGCACCATGAACGACAACGAACGGGCCGGCGGGCCCGACTTCGCCGAAATCCGTCGGATCGTCGGCGAGTTTGCCGACCCGGACGCCGAGGCTTTCGCGGCCGCCATCGCGCGCGAGGGTGAGCTGACCAAGCCGGCGGGTGCGCTGGGGCGGCTGGAAGAGGTCACGGCCTGGGTCTGTGCGTGGCAGGGCCGCCATCCGCCCTCGGTCGAGCATGCGCGGGTCGCGGTGTTTGCCGGCAACCACGGCGTCGCCGCGCGCGGCGTGTCCGCCTACCCCTCCGAGGTCACGGCCCAGATGGTCCAGAACTTCGTTGCGGGCGGTGCGGCGGTGAACCAGCTGACAGAACTCGCCGGAGCGGATCTGCGCGTGTACGAGATGGCGCTCGAGGAACCGACGGCCGACTTCACGCAAGGACCGGCCCTGTCCGAGGAGGACTGCGCCAAGGCGATTGCCTACGGGATGATGTCGGTCGAGGCCGGGGTCGAGCTGATGGCGCTGGGCGAGATGGGCATCGGCAACACGACGGCGGCCGCCGCCATCTGCCATGCCCTTTACGGCGGCGATCCCGCGGACTGGGTCGGACCGGGGACGGGCGTCGAGGGTGACGCGCTCGCGGCCAAGGCGATGGCCGTGGCCGACGGGGTCGCGGCGAACGCCGACCTGCTGGACGATCCGCTCCATATCCTGCGCGCGCTGGGCGGCCACGAGATCGCGGCCATTGCCGGTGCGGTCATCGCCGCGCGGCTGGCCGGGGTGCCGGTGCTGCTCGACGGGTATACCTGCACGGCGGCGGCGGCGGTGCTCCACGCCATCGATCCGGCGGCAATCGACCATTGCATGATCGGGCATCTCTCGGCCGAACCCGCGCACCTGCGGCTCTGTCAGGAACTCGACATGGTGCCGCTCCTGGCACTGGCGATGCGGCTGGGCGAGGGCTCGGGTGCGGCGTTGGCGATCCAGATCGTCAAGGCGGCGGTCGCCTGTCACAACGGCATGGCGACGTTCGCGGACGCAGGGGTCAGCGGCCGGGCCTGAGGTGCAAGTCTAGCCGGACTCGCAGCTATGCGTCGGCAGGCCCGGCCCGCCGGCGACCGAGCTGCGCCGCTCGAGCAGGACGACGTCGCGCCACGCACCGTCGATATGGCCGTAGCGCTCTCGCGTGCCCACGTGCCGGAACCCGATATCCTCCAGCAACGCGAGCGAGGGCGTGTTCGCGGCCATGACCTGACCTTGCAGGGTCCAGTAGCCGGAGCCCTCGCTGATCGCGACCAGGCGCAAGAGCAGCGCGCGGGCGATGCCCCGCCGGCGTGCGCTTTCGGTGACATAGACGCTGACCTCAGCGACCCCGGCTGCGCCTCATGTGTCGGGGACGGGCGAGAGCGCGGCAAAGCCCGCCACCTGGCCGTCGTCGGCGCGCGCGACGAACCGCCCGATGTCCAGGTGAACGCGATTCCAGGCGTGCCATTTGGGCGGGGTCGTGGTGAAGGCGGCAAGGCCGGTCGCCAACCCCTCGCCGTAGATGGCGCGGACCCGCGCCCAGTCGTCGCGGGTCATCTCGTCGATCGTGAACGCCATGCGTGCAATCCAGTTGGTGGGTTACGGGGAGAAATCACCCTACACTGATCGCGGGATCGACTTCGACCGGGAGGAAGCCATGACCAAACCGATTCGCCGTGTGGTGATGGGCCACGACGAGAAGGGGTGTGCTGTTGTGAAGTCCGACGGACCCGCGCCCTTCGTTCACGTGAACCCGCGGAACGACCAGAACTGGTCCACCGATCTCTGGCGTACCGCTGAGACGCCGGGGAGGATCGTTGCCGATCCTGACGAGCCGACCATGGGCCCGCGCCGCCAGATGCCTCAGCCCAACGGCACGGTGTTTCGCATCAACCATTTTGCGCCCGAGACAGAGGAGGTGCGCAACCGCACCGTCGAGGAAGCCCGCGCGGCGTTCCGTGCGCTCGGCAACGAACCCGCCTCGACCTATGGGCGCGGCGGCTCCCATCCGGCGAGCCATCGTACCGAGACCATCGACTATGCATTGGTGCTGTCGGGCGAGATCACCATGGTGCATGACGACGGCGAACTGGAACTCAAGGCCGGCGACGTGGTGATCCAGTGTGGCACCAACCACGCGTGGTCGAACCGGTCCGACAAGCCGTGCGAGGTGATGTTCGTGCTGATCGACGGGGCATTCGACCCGGGACTGGCGGACAGCTTCCCGACGGAATAGGCAGGCCGCCTATTCCCCGCTCTGCAGCAGCGAGCCGCGCACGCGCGCGATGCGGAACTGGTGCACGAAGAACGCGACCCCGATCGAGATATAGACGAGGTTGAGGCCGAGCGCGGCGGCAAACAGGTCCCAGCGGAAGACCCCGGTGAACAGCACCTCGCGCATCCCCTCGAACACATAGACGGGCGGCAGCGCGAAGGCGATGTACTGCAGCCAGACCGGAAGCACATCGACCGGGTAATAGACCGCGCTGACCGGGATCAGCAGGAAGATCAGGAACCAGGCGAGGCTTTCGCCCCCCAGCCCGACGCGCAGCAGCAGGCCGGTGACGAGCCCGCCGACCGCCCAGCCCATGATCAGCAGGTTGGCGAAGAAGGCGATCAGCGGCAGG
>JAYPUG010000006.1:0-4510 GCA_038133965.1 Rhodospirillaceae bacterium
GTCTCCCCGCATGCCGTGGGGTTGACTGCCGTGATGCATCGCCAGCACGGGAACGGCCAGAAGAATCGTGGCGGCGATGGTTGTGATCGTGAGGAGTTTCATGGCGTTCCCTGCGGTTCAGGTTCGAAGTTGTCTAATATATTAGAATATTCTTATTCAATATGGTGATTTCAAGGCACGAATTCAAAAAAGGCGAATTCTGGCGTAAGAACCAGATCCCATGCATAGAGCCTTGAATATGCCCGCGCGCGAAGCGGTTTCTGTCGCACCGATGATGGATTGGACCGACCGGCACGAAAGGTCGTTTCTGCGCCTGATCAGCCAACATGTGCGGCTCTATACCGAGATGGTGACCACCGGCGCGATCCTGCACGGTCCGCGAGACCGGCTGCTCGCCTTCGATGTATCAGAGCACCCGCTGGCACTGCAGTTGGGTGGCTGCGAGCCCGAGGCCCTTGCGACGTGCGCGCGGATCGGCGCCGATCTCGGCTACGACGAAATCAACCTGAACGTCGGCTGCCCGTCCGATCGGGTTCAGTCGGGCCGTTTCGGGGCCTGTCTGATGGCAGAGCCACATCTGGTGGCGGATTGCGTCGCGGCGATGGGCAACGCGGTCGATGTTCCGGTAACGGTAAAGCACCGGATCGCCATCGACGATCTGCCCGAATGGGAGACCCTGACAGGGTTCGTCGAGACCGTCTCTGCGGCAGGCTGCGACACCTTCATCGTTCACGCCCGCAAGGCTTGGCTGCAGGGGTTGAGCCCGCGCGAGAACCGCGAGGTCCCGCCGTTGCATCACGATCTGGTGCACCGGCTCAAGGCCGAGTTCCCGGACCTGCATGTGACGACCAATGGCGGTATCGAGACCCTCGATGCGGTCGCCGCACATCTCGAACATGTGGATGCAGTGATGCTGGGCCGCGCGGCCTACCAGAATCCGTACGTGCTGGCCAAAGTGGATACGCGTTTCCACGGAGCGTCCGAACACGCGCCGACCCGGCATGAAATCGTCGCGGCCTATCTGCCGCACGTCGAACGCGAGGTCGCAGCGGGAACGCCGCTTCACGCCGTGACCCGGCACATCCTTGGTCTCTTCAACGGGGTCCGTGGTGCGCGTGCCTGGCGGCGCTATCTGTCCGAGAATACGCCGGGGTTTGAAGGAACGCCGGCAGAGGCCGTCACCCTCGTCAACGCTGCCGCCGCCTTGGTGGACGACACCGATGCCGTTGCGGCCTGACGGCTAGACGTAGCCGCCGACAAGGACCGTTTCCTCACCACCCAGGCCCGCCTTGAAACGGGCGACGCCGGGGGCCTCGGTATTGATCCCCCCAGATCGAACCAGCCGAGCTCATCGGCCTTGAGCAGGTTCACCGCTTCCCACAACAGCCTGTGCGTGGCGCGCAGTTTCCGGCCCGCTTCGCCGGTCCAGCCCACGAGATAGGTCGCGGCCTTGCCGTGATGCGCCAAAAGGATCGCGGCGACGGGATCGCCCCCGGCCTCGGCGACGAGCAGGCGTAGACCGGAGGCATCGTTGCCGTGGTGCGCCAGCGCCTCGATCAGGCCACGCGAGGCGCCGCGGTAGCCGCCGAGTTCCATATGTTCGCTGTGGCGTTCGACCAGCCAGTCGAGGCGTTCGCACATTCTGTCGTCGATCACGCTGATTTCGTTGCGTTCGGCCTGGACGAGTGCATTTCGCCAATTCTGATGCTGACCTGCCCGCAGTTCCTCCAGGGGAGGGGACAGGTCGAGCCAGATGGTTCTGTATCCCTCTGCAACGCGTTTGAATCCGGCGGTCAGAAGCTGTGTCCGGTGTGCCGGCGTATCCGCCAGTTCGGGATGGAAAGTCAGCGGTCGCCCCTTCCTCAGGCGATAGCGCCGACGGAGCATCTCAAGGGCGAGCCTCTGCATTTCGCCGGGAATCTCGGCATGGGTCCAAGACGGGCCGCGATAGATTGTCTGGCTGCCCGGCGTACCCAGGAACGGCTTTCCGTGAGCGACAACGAGACCGATCGGCCGGTCGTTGAAGCGGATCACCCCCATGTCGGCCTTCTGGCCCGATACGTCGTTGAGCGCCAGCGCATAGGCGGCACTCTGGGTCAGGCTTGCACGGTGACAGGCTGCGAGCATCGCATCCCACTGTTCCCGCGTGTGGCGGTTCCACGACACCCGGAATGGGTTGAGTGGCGACTTTGCCAGCGAACTCATGCGCCGCTTTTCCCCAGACTTTCGAGCGCGCGGCGAAGGTCACCGCCATTAGCGTCGAGGAGGGACGCGGCATCGCCGGCCGAGAGGCCTCGTGCAACCAGAACCGCCGGCTTGACCGCGTTTCCCGTCGCGGCCAGCGCGTCGCGGGCGGCACGTTCCGCGCAACCCGAAATCTCCATCACGATACGCACGGCGCGTTCGCGCAGCTTGTCGTTGGAAGCGATCACATCGACCATCATCCCTCCATAGACTCGTCCGAGGCGGATCATGGTCAGGGTCGAGAACAGGTTCAGGGCCGCCTTCTGCGCCGTGCCCGCGGTCATGCGGGTCGAGCCGCCTACCGGTTCGGGGCCGGATTCGAGAAGTACTGCGTGATCCGCGGCAGCCAGCAGGGGTGCCCCGCCATTGTTTGCGATGCCAACCGTGAGGGCACCGGCTGCCCGCGCAGCGTCGCACGCGGCGACCGCATAGGGGGTCGTACCGCTCGCCGACAGAGCGATGCAGACATCCGCGTCGCCGATCCCGAGGGCCTGTGCGTCCCGAACTGCCTGCGGGCCGTCATCTTCGGCACCTTCCGCGGTCCTCGTCAGGGCGTCGTGTCCTCCCGCGATCAGATAGGCGAGGCGTTCGGTGGGCCAGCCGAAGGTAGGAACGAGCTCGACCCCATCCTGTACGCCGAGCCGGATCGATGTTCCGGCGCCGGCATAAACCAACCGCCCGCCCGGGTTTTCGCGAAGTCTGTCGGCGGCGGCTTCGGCAGCTGCTGTGATGGCGGGTGCGGCTGTGCGAACGGCGGCTATACCCGTGGCCTGGGAATCCAGAATCGCTGCTGCGATCTCGTCGTTGCCGCGCGTCTCCAGATCACGGAACGCTTCAGCGAATTCTTCTGTCTTGCGCATCGTCCCGTTGCCTGCGAACAGAGGGCATCCACTCGAGCGCAGGGCCGCACTGCGACGCGGCGCGCTCGTGTACCATAGCTGTCCAGATTAAGCGGATTCGCGAGGATATGGGCGCACGACTGTATTGCTGCGTTGATGGCGGTGCGAGCAACACCCGCGTCGCCCTCTATGACGATGCCGGTCGGCGACTGGGCCTCACGGTGGCCGGGCCGACGAGCCTGACCGTGCGTGGCACGGATGCATGGAACGAGATTCTTGGTGCGCTGCAAAACCTGTCCCAGGCGATATCGCTGGAAGGAGAGTATCTGTCGCGCACACATTTCGGGATCGGGCTCGCGGGGGCAAACAACACGGCTCAACGCCAACGTTTTATTGCGGCCGCTCCTTCCGTGGGGGCGCTGCGGGTTTCGACGGATGCCTATATCACGGCGTTGGCTGCGCACGGTGGGGCACCCGGGGCCGTCATCATCATCGGTACCGGATCCGTGGGATACCGAGTAGAGGCTGCTGGCCGCTGCCGGCTGGTCGGCGGGTGGGGCTTCCCGGTCGGGGACGAAGGTAGCGGTGCTTGGATCGGCAGGGTCGCCATGGGGCAGGCGGTAAAGGTCCACGACACCCGCTATCGCGGCCGGATCACCGGGATGCATCGTTCGATTATCGAACAATGCGGCAGGACGCGCGACGAGCTGCTTGACTGGCTGCTCGGTGCCTCACCGGCCCGCTATGCCGAGATCGCACCGCTTGTGGTCGATTGCGCAGGGCGCGGAGACAGTGCGGCCCTCGAGATCGTGAACACTGCTGGCCGCGAGATCGATACGTTGGCCGAAGCGCTCGATCCGGGCCGGCACATTCCTATGGCTCTGGTGGGCGGCCTCGCAGAACCGTTGTTGCCATTCCTGCCCGAAACTCTTCGCGGATGGATACGCGAGCCGTCCGAGGAACCGCTTGGCGGCGCGCTGATGCTCGCACGCGGGCGTGCACCCGACGAAACGATCGTGTGGAGCGGCCGGTGACCGAAATGACCCGCCGCGGACGCATCCTGACACCTGACGGCTGGCTGACCGGCCGCCTCGTGCATGACACCCATATCATCGCGCTCGAACCGGAGGAGTTGGACAGCGAGGGTCCGATGATCCTGCCCGGGTTCGTCGATCTGCATGTTCCCGGCGGAGGTGGGGCGGACGTGATGCAGGGCGGCGATGCGGTGCGTACGGTCGCGCGCATGCACGCGAGGCATGGCACGACATCCTTCCTGCCGGCGACCGTAACGGCGCCGGACGAAGAACTTGTCAGAGCCTTCGAGGGTATCGGTGTTGCACAGGCCAATCGCGGACCGGGTGAGGCGCGTGTGCTCGGTGCACATATGGAGGGTCCCTACCTGAACCAAACCCGTTTGGGCGCACAAC
>JAYPUG010000006.1:4520-15467 GCA_038133965.1 Rhodospirillaceae bacterium
AACCAGAACTGGTTGATCTGGTGTGTGACGGGGGTGTGGTGAAGCTCGTAACCCTGGCGCCGGAACTGCCGGGCGGGCTTGATCTGGTGCGACGCTTTGATGCGGCAGGGATCGCCGTCCAGATCGGGCATTCGGACGCCGACTACGAAACGGTGTGCCGGGCGCTGGAGGCGGGTGCACGCGGTTTTACCCACCTCTTCAACGCGATGTCGCCCCTTCACCACCGGGCGCCGGGAGTGGTCGGTGCGGCGCTGGCACATGGTGAGTATGCCGCAGTCATACCTGACGGCATACATGTGGTGGAGGGTGCACTACTCGCGGCAATCCGCGCAATACCGGGGGTTTTTGGCGTGACTGACGCCGTTTCTGCAGCTGGTATGACCGATGGGGCATACCCATTGGGCAGTCACACGGTTACCAAACGGGGTGATGCCGTGTACCTCGGTGATGACACGCTCGCCGGAAGTGCGCTCACCATGGACCGGGCCTTTGCCAACCTGCGAACGCTCGGGCTGTCGGTCGAGGATGCGAGCCGCAGGCTGTCGGAAATACCTGCCGAGTTCATCGCTCGGTCCGACCGCGGACGGCTTGTCCCGGGAGCATGGTGTGACCTGGTGGTTCTCGATGCCTCGGAAACTGTCATCGAGGTGGTGGTGGAAGGTGAAAGTGTTCTATTCGGTTGAGAGTTAACCGGCGGGCGTTCCCCAACTTGCGAGAATGTCGGCGGGAGCGATACCAGCCTCGATCATCTCCCTGGCGTCGCTGCGCGCGAAGAGCGAATCGATTGCGTAGCCTCCCGACGGGAGCATCCGCCATTCGAAATCGCGATGGTGACGGCGTAGCCAGGCCAGGATGTGTATGCCCAGGGCGAGGGGGTCGGGGTTTTGCTTCGAGCGCGGCCACAGAACCACGCCGGGCAGGGCCTCGCCCGCGTGGACTTCGCGCGTATGGAACACCTGACCGGCGCGCCCTGTGAATCCCGTGTTCCAGGAGGCGAGTGCGGCGGCCATTGCGTCGCCGTCTATGCCCGGAGCCGAAACACTCCGGAAAGACAGGGAGGTCCCGCGCCCCTCGCTTACGTTGGTCGCCTCGAGGAGAACCAGCCCGCCATAGGCGGCGACGGCGTCGGGGTGGGCAAGGGCTGGTGACGGCGGGAGCCAACCGAGGGGCGCGCTCGTTTCGATGTCCGCCGGATAGATCTTCATCGTCGCGGGTCCCTGTGCGGATTCCGCGTGCTGCTTCACCAACGCGCCGAGCGTCGTGCCGTGAATGAAGGGGGTATCGAAGAACGCGAGCAGAGAGTGATGTCCGGGTTCGGGCCGGGGGCCTGCTGCGTTCGGGCCAAGCGGGTTGGCCCTGTCGCAAACGACCACGTCGATCCCGCGCGTCAAGGCGTCGCGAACGGCCATTGCGGCGGTCGCGGCATACGTGAAACAGCGGACGCCGACGTCGCGTAGATCGATAATCAGCACATCGATCTCGACATCGGCGAGTGACAGGTCGCCGCTCTCGCCCTGATAGAGGCTGTGTACCCGCAGTGAGGTCAGCGAATCCTTTGCAGAGGCGACGGCGTCTCCGGCGCGTGTAACCGGCCAGAGCCCGTGTTCGGGAGAAAGCAGTCTGAGATATGTGCCGGGGAGGTCCTGCAATGCCGATTGGATCGCCAGGGCCACGGGAATCCCGGCAGCGGTTGTCGATGCATGGTTCGTCAGCAGACCGATCGTGCGGCCACAGAGATCGTCCAGCGCCTGCGGGTCGGAAAGGAGCCGGTCAACGCCGGACAAGGGGGGGATATGGCTGGTTCCGGTATGGTGGGGCGAACGCATCCCGGGAGCGTACCGGTGCACCAGAAACTCGACAATCAAATGGACTCGCAAGTCAGGCAAATCTGTCGATGAGTGTTCCCAGCTCCCTGATCCGGGATTGGCTCTTGCTTTCGGCCGGAAGACGGCGGATCACGTCGCCTGTAGTCGGGTCGAGGATTTCGATGAACACGTCCGCTTCGACCGGATCGTAGTTCAGGCGAGCCTGGAAATTGCGGCGTATGGGTTCGAACCGCAGTGATTCGGGTGCGGGTACGAGGGGGCGGGCGAAGTCGTCGTTTTCGGCAGTGGTCGCCGTGCGACGTGTGCCGGCAGGCGGCTCGGCCACGCCGGTGATTCGGTCGTTGCTATCCATGGTGCCGGCCGGGCTTCCTTCCTGACATGTCGGCGCATTTCCGATGCGACGCGCGCGAATCGCGTTGCCTCACACGTCGCGCGTTCGCGCGCATCGTTCAACGCTTATCGCGTCGAATTGCGGATTACCGCTTTTTCGTAAAAGTGGCGCGGTGGCACCGGTCAGCCGATGGCAATCAGGTGCGGACGCCGCTCGATCGCGTTGATCACTTCGACCAGGTTCGAACCCTGCTTGAGGCGCTGCGGTCCGCGAGAGACGGCATATCGCTCAGGGCGGCCACCCTTTCCGGGGATTTTTTCGATTGAATAAAGAGGATGTTCCGCAGTGTGCCGGAAGACCGAGAAAACGGCGCGGTCCCGGCACATGTCGATGGCGTAGTCGCGCCACTCGCCCGCGGCCACGCGCCGACTGTATTCATTGAGGAGAATGCGAAGCTCGTTACGATCGAATGCGACCCGGCCAGCCTTGCGGTTTTGCTTGTGCAGGCTCTGGACAGAACTCATGTCGTGAATGCTCGCCCGATACTGTCGTTTTACAGGGCACGAGTGTTCATGATTTTTCCTGCACTGTCCAGCCGTTGGAACCTCTAGGGCGTGCGGCGGGATGGGGTCTCGAAGGGGTTCTCGGCCGTGTAGCAGGTGATGTTGGCGAGCGATTGATAACACACCTGACCGTTGGGCTCGGGAGGGTCGCTCGGTAAGGGCTGACACCAGGCGGTTCCCTTGAGCACGTTGCGGTAGGTGCAATTTTGGCTGGTAAGGTAGGTCATTGCATGATCGGAGAGGGTTTTGCCCGTGTTCGCAGCGGTCACCGCGCTTGCGCCGGTGAAAGTCACGGACGCCGGGTCGACACATCCCGCCAGCACGAGCAGTGCCGCGGCGGCAAGTGGTCCCCGGATATGGCGGTGTGGCTTCGGCATGGGCTTCTTACGACCACGATTGTCTCCGTTCACGGTTAAAAAATGGTATGACCACGGCGCCGGCGGTTCAAAACGCCGTTAAACTGTTGATTCGCGGAGGTAGGACAGCGATATACCCGCTGGCCGATCTGTCGAAGTTATTGAAAAGGGAAACGTTTTCGTGTCGGACGAGCAACTGTTTCGCGAAGTTGACGAAGAAGTCCGCCAGGATCAGTACCAGCAACTCTGGAAGCGGTACGGGATCTATGTAGCCGGCGCGGCATTTGTCATCGTCGCCGCGACCATCGCGTTCGTGATCTGGCGCGATGCGCAGGTGGCGGCGCGAGAGGCCGACAGCGAACGGTTCCTGGAGGCGGTCGTCCAGGAAGCGGCCGCTCCGGAAGCGGCGATTCCTGCATTGCGCGCATTGGCAGAGCAGGGTACGCCGGCCTACCGATTCCTGGCGAACTTGCGCGAAGGAAAGCTCCTGGCCGAAACGGGCGATGAGGCGCAGGCCGTCGCCGCATTCGATGCGGCAGCGGGGGAAGACTCGCTCGACGGTACCTACCGCGACCTGGCGCGGATCCTTGCCGTTGCAAATGGCATGGGTGTCCTGTCGATGGCAGAGGTTGAACAGAGGATTGGCGCGATCGACTCGCCGGCGAATCCGTTCCGGTTCAGCGCGCGGGAATTTCTGGCTGTTGCGGCTTTGCGTGATGGGCAGCGCGACCGGGCGGCAGAGCTTTTGCGTACGAATGTCGAGGATCAGGAGGCACCGCCCGCGACGCGCGCGCGTGCATCCGAACTGCTTGCTGCGATCGGCGCATCGTGAGGCCGCGAACGTGATTTCCGGACCGCTTCGAAAATTTTCGCTGCTCGTCCTCGCGGCGGTGGCGCTGGTTGCCTGCGACACGATCGATGATCTGATCGGGAGTGGGGAAGAGCCGCCTTTGCCGGGCGAACGCATTGCTGTCCTTTCCGCCCAGGACCGGATTGAACCGGCGGCGCGTGTGGCGGACCTTGCGGTTCGTCTTCCGCGACCCCTGGTAAACACGGATTGGCCGCAACAGGGCGGATTTGCGAACCATGCAATGCATCACCTTGCCCTCGGCGATGCGCCGATAGAAGTGTGGTCGCGCGATGCGGGTTCGGGTGGAGACGACGATTCGCCGATCCTGTCGGGGCCCGTCATCGCAAACGGTCTCGTGTACACCATGGATGCCGATGCGGTTGTCACGGCGCGCCGGGTTGCCGATGGCGATGTTGTGTGGAGCAGGGACATCGAGCCACCCGAGGAAGACGACGGCAACTGGGGCGGGGGCGTTTCCTACGATCTGGGTCGTATCTACGCGGGCACGGGCTTCGCCCAGGTCGTCGCGCTGGATGCACAGACCGGCGCGGAGCAGTGGCGTGCCCCCGTCTCGGCGCCGATCCGCTCGGCACCGACCGCGTTCGGCGGAAAGGTCTATGCGGTCACCAAGGACAATCAGCTGTTTGCGCTCGATGCGGCCTCGGGTGAAGTCGATTGGACGCATACGGGTATCGAGGAAACGGCCGGCCTGATCGGCTCGGCGAGCCCGGCAGTCGATGGCGATATCGTTGTCGTTCCCTATTCGTCGGGTGAGATCTTTGCGCTGCGGGCCGAGAACGGCCGCCAGCTGTGGAGCGACAATCTGGCGGCGATCCGCCGCGCGGATGCCGTTTCCGCGCTGGCCGACATTCGCGGCCGCCCCGTCATCGACCGGGGACGCGTTTATGCCGTCAGCCATTCGGGCCGGATGGTCGCGATCGACCTGGCCAGCGGCCGGCGGGTCTGGGAGACAGAGGTCGGGGGCGTCAACCAGCCCTGGATTGCCGGAAACTTCGTCTTCGTTGTCAGCACCGAAGGCGACGTGGTCGCGCTGGTCGCGGAAAACGGGTTGGTGCGGTGGGTGACCCCGCTGGGGCGCTACGAAGACCCCGAAGACCGCGACGGCCTCGTCAACTGGTCCGGACCGGTCCTCGCCAGCGACAGGCTCATCGTCACGGGCAGCCACGGCATCGCTGTTGCGTTATCGCCCTATACCGGTGAAGTGATCGGCGAACTCGACATGCCCGGCGATGTTTCCCTGCCGCCGGCGCTCGCCGAGGAAACCCTGTACTTCCAGACCGACGACGCCCGGCTGATTGCGTTCCGTTAGGCCGGGCGGGACGATTCGACATGCAACCGACCGTGGTGATCGTCGGCCGCCCGAACGTCGGCAAATCGACCCTGTTTAACCGTCTCGTCGGACGGCGTGAAGCGCTTGTGGACGACAGTCCGGGCGTCACGCGCGACCGGCGCGAGGGCGAAGGAGAGCTTGCGGACTTGCGCTTCCGTGTGGTGGACACGGCCGGGCTTGAGGAGGTTTTCGACGACAGCCTTCCGGCCCGAATGCGTCGCCAGACAGAGCGTGCAATCGCCGATGCGGACGTCGTGTTCCTGGTCATCGATGCACGCGCGGGCATCACGCCGCTCGACGAGCATTTCGCCAACTGGCTGCGCACGCAGAATGCCAACGTCGTCCTGCTCGCCAACAAGTGCGAAGGCCGCGCCGGCGCGGATGGCGTGCTCGAGGCCTATTCGCTCGGGCTCGGCGATCCGGTGGCGCTTTCCGCGGAACACGGCGAGGGCATCCACCTGCTCTATGACCATATCTCGGCCGCGGCAGGAGACCCCGACGCCCCGGATGTGGAGACCGATGCCGAAGACGGCATGACCGAGGAACCCGACCGGGAACTCCGGCTCGCCATCGTCGGGCGCCCGAACGTGGGCAAATCGACCCTGATCAACACGATCGTCGGTGAAGATCGACTCCTGACTGGCCCCGAAGCCGGCATCACGCGCGATTCCATTGCGGTGGAATGGGACCACGACGGACAGCGGATTGCGCTCGTCGATACGGCGGGCATGCGGCGGCGGGCGCGGATCGACCAGCGGCTGGAGAAACTCTCGGTTGCCGACAGCCTGAACGCCATCCGCTTTGCGCACGTCGTTGCGCTGGTACTCGATGCCGAGCAGATGCTCGAGCGCCAGGACCTGACCATTGCGCGGCACGTGATCGACGAAGGCCGTGCATTCGTGATCGTGGTGAACAAGTGGGACCTCATCGACGACCATCAGGCGGCGCTGCGCGTTTTGCGCGACCGAATGCAGGTGTCGCTGCCCCAGGGAACAGGCACGCCGATCGTGACCCTGTCAGCGGCGACGGGCAGGGGCGTCGAGAAGCTGTTGCCGGCGGTGCTGGGTGCCTACGCGGACTGGAACCGGCGGGTCTCGACGGCCGATCTCAATGCCTGGCTCGCCGGTGTGACGGAACGCCATCCGCCGCCATTGGCGGCCAACAAGCGTCCGATCCGGCTGCGGTACGCGACTCAGCCCAAGGCGCGGCCGCCAACGGTGATCCTGTTCGGCAACCGGCCCGAGGATTTGCCGGCGAGTTACCTGCGCTATCTCGAGAACAGCTTTCGGGAAGAGTTTGCCCTTTCGGGAACGCCCATTCGCATCGTCACGCGCAAGGGTGCAAACCCCTACCACGACAAGGGCTGAGGCCCGCTCAGTCGATGGCGACGATCTCGCCGGTGCCGGCCCAGTCGGTGCTGGCGAGGCGCACGAAAGTGTCCGTCGTCGCCTCGGGGGTCTTGAGGGTCATCGGATCCTCTCCGGGGAATGCGGCGGCACGCATGCCGGTGCGAACGGCACCCGGGTACACGACATTCACCCGGACGTTCGTGTTCTCTAGTTCGGAAGCCCAGACCCGCGCCAGCGCATCGAGTGCCGCCTTCGTGACTGCGTAGGCGCCCCAGAACGCACGGGGATTTGCCGCCGCTGCGCTGCTGACGAGGATCGCGCGTCCGGCTTCCGAACGGCGGAGCAGCGGTTCGAGCGTGCGGATCAGCCGCCAGTTGGCGTGGACATTGATATCGAAGACCTCGTGCCAGGCCTTCGGGTCGTAGTGGGTAAGCGGGGTCATCTCGCCCAGCGCGCCGGCATTTCCGACGAACACGTCGAGGCCGCCAAAGCGTTCGAGCAATGCCGGCCCCAGCGTGTCGAGCGCGTCGAAATCCGACAGGCCCGCCGGGATAAGGGTTGCACTCCCGCCATCGCCCTTGATGGCATCGTCGAGTTCCTCGAGTCCGCCGACAGTGCGCGCCATGAGGATCACATGGGCACCTTCCGCCGCGAAACGCCTGGCGACCGCGGCGCCGATGCCGCGCGATGCGCCGGTGATCAGGGCCGTCCGTCCGGCGAGTGCACCTTCCGTGGTCATGCCGAAGCTCAGGCGAGTTCGGCGAGCAGCGACATCTGGCTGTCGGCGTCGCCGTCGTCGAAATCGGTAAGTGCGATCGGGTAGTCGCCGCTGAAGCACGCATCGCAGTATTGCGGGGATTCGTTGTCGCGCCCGGCTTCGCCCATGGCCCGGTAGAGGCCATCCATCGTGACATAGGCGAGGCTGTCGGCCCCGATTACCCTGCGGATGCCCTCGACATCGTGGTTCGCGGCCAGCAGCTCGGATGCCTGTGGCGTGTCGATGCCGTAGAAGCACGGGCTTCGTGTCGGCGGGCTCGAAATCCGGAGATGGACCTCCGCCGCACCGGCATTGCGCACCATCTCGACGATCTTTCGCGACGTCGTGCCACGTACAATCGAGTCGTCCACCAGGATGACCCGCTTGCCTGCGAGCTGGCCGCGGTTCGCGTTGTGCTTGAGCCGCACGCCGAGATGCCGGATCTCGTCCGTCGGCTCGATGAAGGTCCGGCCAACATAGTGGTTCCGGATCAGACCCAGCTCGAACGGGATTCCCGCCTCGCCGGCATAGCCGATGGCTGCGGGGACGCCGCTGTCGGGGACCGGGATGACCAGGTCAGCGTCCACATGGCTCTCGCGCGCCAGTTCCGCACCGATTGCCTTGCGGGCGTCGTATACGTTGCGCCCGTCCACGTCGGAATCGGGCCGCGCGAAATAGATGTACTCGAAGATGCAGAGCCGTCGGCGGACGGGCGGTGTGTGCCTGTGCGAATGCAGCCCGTCTTCGTCGATCACGACGACCTCGCCGGGCTCGATGTCACGGATGTAGGTGGCGCCGATGATGTCCAGCGCGCAGGTCTCGGACGCGAGAATCCATGCCTCGCCGACGCGTCCCAGGACCAGCGGGCGCACGCCCAGCGGGTCGCGTGCGCCGATCAGCTTGCGCCGCGATAGTGCGACCAGAGAGTAGGCCCCGTCGATGGCTCGCAGCGCTTCGGTCACCCGGTCGAGCAGCCGTGCCGCGCGGCTCGTCGCGATCAAGTGCTGGATCACCTCGGTGTCCATGGTCGATTGGAACAGCGAGCCCATCTGGACCAGCTCGCGGCGAAGCTGCCGGGCGTTGGTCAGGTTTCCGTTGTGGGCAAGTGCCAGCCCGCCGAAGCTGTAGTCGGCATAGAGCGGCTGGACGTTCCGCAGGACGGTTTCGCCTGCGGTCGAATAGCGGTTGTGGCCTATCGCAGAATCGCCCGGCAGGCGGTCGATGACCTCCTTGTCGCCGAAGATGTCCCCGACCAGACCGAGCGCACGATGCGGGTGGAACCGCTTGCCGTCGAACGCGACGATGCCCGCCGCTTCCTGGCCGCGATGCTGCAGTGCATGCAGTCCGAGAGCTGTCAGCGCGGCCGCATCCTCGGAGCCATAGACGCCGAAGACTCCGCACTCCTCGTGGAACTTGTCCGCGTCGCTGGCGGGCAGGAACGGGTGTGTGATGAATGCGTCGGTCACTGGCTCTGCCGGATCAGGTCGTCGAGGCCGCTGCGGTCGCCTTCGTTATACCCTTCCCGGGCTTCCGGTGCAGCGGTTTCGGGCGGACTGGAGAGGCGCTCGAGCGCCTCGCGTGCCGCGTCGATGTCGCGCGCGCGATCCTGGGTGCGCTGAAGGGTCTCTCCCACGTCGCCGATGGTGCCGGCAGGCAGCATTTGGCGGACCAGCAGGGCACCGCGTTCGACCACGGGGCGCGTGCGGGCGGTCTCGACCCACTCTGGCGGATCATCGGCGAAGATGTCGCTCAGGAACAAGAATGCGACGGAAATCACAATCGCGGCGGTCACCAGCCCGGCGAGAAGTCCGAGCGAGCGGTCGAGCGCGTTCAGGCGTCCCGCACGCACCCAGCCGCTCAGGATGTGGCTGAGCAAATGAAGGATGACCATGGCCACGATGAACAGGGCGGCGCCGGCAACGATCTGGGCCAGCCAGTCGGGCTGGACATAGGCCTCCGCGAATGGGGTGACCCGGCCGAGCCCGTGGATCGTGATCAGGCTGGCGCCAATCCACGATGCGACGAACAGCCCACCGCGCACGAAGCCGGTGACGAGGCCGAACACCGCGCCCAGGAACAGGATGGTCAGGACACCGATGTCGAAACCGCTGATGCCGCCGAATTCCATGTCCGGGCGCCGTCCCTAGACCGTCGCCAGGTTGCCGCGGCGCGCTTCGCCGTCAAACTGTTCGAAGATATCGCGCAGCCGGGCGACCTCGCGCACGGAGATATCGCCCGAGGCCTTGCCTGCGGCGCTTCCGCGTGCTGGCGTCAGGGCGTGCGAGAAGCCGAGCTTCTCGGCTTCTCGCAGGCGCGCATCGGGCTGGCCGACACCGCGCACCTCGCCGCCGAGGCCGATTTCGCCGAAGACAACCGTGTGGGGCGGCAAGGGTTGCTCAAGGTGCGCGGATATCAGTGCCGTCGCGACCGCGAGATCGGCCGCCGGTTCGCCGATCCGCAATCCGCCGGCAACGTTGAGATAGACATCGTGGGACCCCAGGTTGAGCCCGCATCGGGTCTGCAGCACGGCGATGATCATGGCCAGCCGCGCGCTGTCCCAGCCGACGACGGCGCGGCGCGGCGTCCCCAGCGGGGTGGGAGCCACCAGCGCCTGGATTTCAACCAGCAGCGGGCGCGTACCCTCGATGCCTGCGAATACGGCCGAACCGCTGGTCGTGTCGCTGTGTCCCGCGAGAAACAGTTCCGACGGGTTGGCCACTTCGGCCAGTCCTGCGTCGGTCATCTCGAACACGCCGATTTCGTCGGTCGCGCCGAAGCGGTTCTTGACCGCGCGCAGCAGGCGGAACTGGTTTGCGCGCTCGCCCTCGAAATAGAGGACCGCATCGACCATGTGCTCGAGCACGCGAGGCCCGGCAATCGCACCCTCCTTGGTCACGTGGCCCACCAGGATCACCACCTGTCCGCGCCGCTTGGCGACGCGGATGAGTTCCTGTGCGCAGGTGCGCACCTGGGCCACGGTTCCGGGCGCGGAATCGAGATTGTCGGCGTACATGGTCTGAATAGAATCGACGATCGCGACGTCGGCGGCGTCACCCGAGTCGAGCGCGGCCAGAATATCGCGGACGTTGGTTGCGGAGGCAAGATCGACGGGCGCATCGGCGAGGCCCAGGCGGGACGCGCGCAGGCGAATCTGATCTACGGCCTCCTCGCCGGAAATATAGGCCACGGAAACCCCGGACTTGGCCAGCGAGGCAGCGGCCTGCAGCAGAAGGGTCGATTTGCCGATGCCCGGGTCGCCGCCCACGAGCAGCGCCGAGCCGGGCACGAGGCCTCCTCCGCACACACGGTCGAGCTCGGCCATGCCGGTGTTCATGCGCGCGCGTTCTTCGGGCGTACCGTTCAGCGAGGTGAAGGCGACCGGCCGCCCGCCGCTGCGCGAAACACCCTTCGGCGTCTCGGTAGCGCGCGCCTCCTCCGTGATCATGTTCCATTCGCCGCAGGAATCGCAGCGGCCCGACCACTTGCCGTGGACGGCGCCGCAGGACTGACAGACGAAACGGTTGGCCGCTCGCGCCAACGACTAGCCCGCGACCCGCAGGCGGA
>JAYPUG010000006.1:15477-19953 GCA_038133965.1 Rhodospirillaceae bacterium
GTTCCGGCGGGAGCGGGCCCGGAGGGAGCGACCTGGCAGAATCCTCGTCATGCAGCGCGTGCGGGTGGGGGTCGTCGGTGTCGGGGGGATGGGGTCGTTCCACGCCCGGACCCTGGCGGCGATGGCCGGGGTCGAGGTGGTCGTGGTCGCCGACGTGTATGAACCGAACGCCTCACGACTGGCAGACGAACTGGCTGGTGTTGCGCGCCATGGACCTAGACCGCGACCTGCATCTCGATGGGGCCCTGCGAGCGCCCGTTGATGAACTGATCGACTATTTCGTTGCCCGAACGGTCGATCATGCCGACCGGGCCGTGCCAGACGATCCGCCCAGCATGGATCATGGCGACATTGTCCGCGATTCGCCGGGCGCTCGCCATGTCATGCGTGATGGTCAGCGCGGTCGCCCCCAGTTCGCGGACCGACTTGACGATCAGGTTGTCGATGACCGAGCCCATGATCGGGTCGAGGCCGGTTGTCGGTTCGTCGAAGAACAGAATATCGGGGTGGGTCGCGACCGCCCGTGCGAGGCCTGCACGCTTCTGCATGCCGCCCGAGAGTTCGGCGGGCGAGCGGTCGGCGATATCGGCGTCCAGTCCGACAAGGGCCATCGCCTCCAGTGCAGCTTTCCGGGCCGCGCGCCGCCCTGTCCCCTGAGCCTGGATCAACCCGAACGCCACGTTCTCCCAGACGGGCAGGCTGTCGAACAGCGCCGCACCCTGGAACAGCATGCCGAACTTGCGCGTCACGCGCTCGCGTTCGCGCACGCTCATCTCCGTGACCTCCTCGCCATCGATGCGGATCGATCCGGTATCCGGCGTCATCAGCCCGATGATGTTCTTGATCAAGACCGACTTGCCGGTGCCTGATCCGCCGATGACCACCAGAGATTCGCCCGCGTTGATCGTCAGGTCCAGATCGTGGAGCACCTGCTTCCGCCCGAAGGCCTTGCTCAGGCCCCGGACCTCGACTTTGGGGGTGGAGGCGGGCTCGCTCATGCGGCGAAGAACAGCGCGGTGATGATGAAATTGAACAGCAACAGCAGGATCGAAGCCGACACGACGGCGTTGGTCGTCGCCTGGCCGACCCCCTGAGCGCCGCCCTTCGAATGATAGCCGTGATAGGTGCCCATGAGGGCAACAAGGAAACCGAACACCGCGGCTTTTACGAGGCCGGACACGAACCCGGTCGGATCCAGATTGTCCCAGGTACTCTTGAGATAGGTGGTGGGGTTGAAGCCGAAATCGTAGATCGAGACGATGAAACCGCCCAGCACGCCGATCACGTCTGCGACGATGACGAGCAGCGGCAGCATCGTGATGCCGGCGATCAGGCGTGGCGCCACGAGGTATTTGAACGGGTTGGTAGACAGCGTGGTCAGCGCATCGATCTGTTCGGTGACGCGCATGGTGCCGATTTCCGCGGCCATCGCCGCGCCGATCCGGCCCGCGACCATCAGGCCGGCGAGCACCGGGCCCAATTCGCGCGTGATGCCCCACACCACGACGTTTGCAATCGTGGCCTCGCCCGCGAACCCGAATCCGCTGAAGCTCTGGAGCGCTAGGACCATGCCCGTGAAGATGGCGGTCAGGCCCACGACCGGCAGCGAGTAGTAGCCGATCTCGATCATCTGGCGGCCGATCAGCCGCGGGTAGAAGGGGGGCGTGACGCAGTGGTACAGGCCCGCGCCGGCGAACCCGGCGATCCGCCCGATCATCGCGAAGAAGCCGATGGTCGCCCGGCCGATGGATGCGAGAACGTTCATTGCGTTTCAGGGCCGCCGAGATAGACGCGTGCGAGACGGTTGCCCAGCCTGCCGATCACCTCGTAGCCGATGGTCCCGGCAGCTGCGGCAAGCGCATCCGGCGAGACGTTCGGGCCGAGCAGTTCGACAGGTGCGCCCGGGCGCGCATCTGCGGGCGGAATATCGCTGACGTCGAGGGTAATCAGGTCCATGGATACGCGTCCGACCAGAGGCGCCGGCTTGCCCGCGACATAGGCGTTCATGCTGCGGCCCTCCGTGGTTGCGGCGGCACGCGGATAACCGTCGGCATAGCCGGCGGCGACGGTCGCGATCCGGCGCGGCCCCGCGACGCGGTGCGCGGCACCGTATCCAACGGTCATAGGGGTGTCAACGTCACGCACCTGGAGGATTTTCGCATATATTCCAACGGTTTGTGACATCGGATTGGGTTTGTCCAGGCACGGATTCAGGCCATACAACGCGGCCCCGGGGCGCACCATGTCGAAGTGGAATTCCGGTCCCAGGAACGCACCCGGTGAGTTCGCGAGGCTCGCGCGCAGCGGACCCAGCACGGCCTCGAGCCGGGCGTGCAGGGCACCGAAGGCCTTGCATTGCATCGCGTTCATCGGGTGACCGGGTTCGTCGGCGCAGGCGAGATGGCTGAGGACCGACGCGATTGTCACGCCGGAGAGGCGTTCGGGCGAGGCAAGCAGGGCCTCGGTCTCGTCCGGGCCCAGGCCCAGCCGGTTCATGCCGGTGTCCACATGCAGCCAGGCATCGGGAAGCGTGCCGTCGAACGCGGCCACCGCGTCGACCTGCTCGAGGCAGTTGAGCGCAGGCGCCAGGCGGTGTGCGGCGAAGAGGGGGAGGCTACCCGCGTTGGGTCCATTGAGCACGACGATTTCGGCATCGCCCAGGATCGCGCGCAGCGCAATCCCCTCGTCGGGCGTGGCGACGAAGAATGTCGTGCAGCCCTCTGCGGCCAGGACGGGTGCGACGCGCCCGACACCCAGACCGTATGCGTTTGCCTTGACTGCCGCGCCGACCGACGCTCCGGGGCAGGACTCGCGGATCAGGCGGAAGTTTGCGGCGATCGCATCCAGGTCGATGACGAGGACAGCGCCTGCGTCCCCCGGAATGACGATATCGCTGGCATCCACCGGTCTAGTACCGCTCCTCGGGCAGGTAGTCGTCGGATTTTAGATCGGCGAACTGGGTGTAGTCGCCATTGAACTGCAGGGTCACCGTTCCGATGGGGCCGTGGCGTTGCTTAGCAACGATAATCTCGGCCTTGTTGCGCGCCTTTTCCAGAAGCTCGTTGTAGCGCGCCTCGCGCTCCAGATAGGTCTCGTGCTTCTCGTTCTCGCGCGGGGTGGGGCGCTCGCGCTCGCGGTAATACTCCTCGCGGTAGATGAAGGTCACCACGTCCGCATCCTGCTCGATCGAGCCCGATTCACGCAGGTCGGAGAGCTGCGGGCGCTTGTCCTCGCGCTGTTCGACGGCGCGCGAGAGCTGGCTCAGCGCGATCACCGGCACGTCGAGTTCCTTGGCGAGTGCCTTGAGGCCGCGCGTGATCTGCGAGACCTCCTGGACGCGGTTGTCCGAGCGGCTGCCCGCCGGCGGATTGATGAGCTGGAGATAGTCCACGACGATCAGGCTGAGCCCGTGCTGGCGTTTCAGGCGGCGCGCGCGTGTGCGGATCTGGGCGATGGTGAGAGCCGGCGTGTCGTCGATGAAGAGCTTCAGCGTGTGCAGCGCCTGGGCGACGGCGAAGACCCGGTTGTACTCCTCTTCGCGCACGTCGCCGCGCCGGATCGAGTCCGAGCGGACATGCGCCTGCTCGGAGATGATGCGCGTGGCGAGCTGTTCCGCCGACATTTCGAGCGAGAAGAAGGCGACGCTCTCGGTCTCCTCGATCTCGGTGCCGTCGGGGCCGTCGCGCCGCTGCTTCGACGAGGCGGCGTTGTAGGCAATGTTGGTGGCCAGCGCGGTCTTGCCCATGGAGGGGCGGGCCGCAACGATCACCAGGTCCGACTTGTGGAGCCCGCCCAGCAGGCCGTCGAGGTCGGTGAAACCCGTCGGCACGCCGACCAGTTCGCCGTCGCGCTTGTAGGCGGCTGCGGCCAGGTCGATGGCGCCGGTGACAGCGCTTTTGAAGTCGCGGAATCCGGTCTCGGATGCGCCCTGTTCGGCGAGCTGGAAGAGCATCTCTTCGGCCCGCTCGATCTGCTGCGGTGCGGTCACCTCCAGGTCGTGTTCGTAGGCATCGTTGACCACCCGGTCGCCGATCTCGATCAGCTCGCGGCGCAAGTAGCAGTCGTACACCTCGCGGCCCAGATCCTGGGCGTTCTGGACCGTGATGACCGCGTCGGCCAGCTCGGCGATATATGCCTGGCCGCCGATCTCGCGCAGCTCGGCATCGTCCTTGAAGTAGTTCTTGAGCGTCACCGGATCGGCGATCTGGCCGCGTTCGATCAGGTGTGCGCATGCACGAAAGACGCTGGCATGGGCCGGGTCGGCGAAATGCTCGGGCAGCAGGAATTCGCTCACCCGTTCGTGCGCGCGATTGTTGACCAGGATCGCGCCGAGAAGCGCCATTTCCGCTTCGAAATTGTGCGGTGGCGAGCGGTATCCGGCCACGTCCTCGTCGTTGCGGAACGGGGTGACGTTGGCGGATTCGTCCGCGATCGGGTCAGGCATGTCTTGTGTCGTCATGGCCGAGCACCCTATGT